>JAKUNN010000017.1 GCA_022451885.1 Dehalococcoidia bacterium
TAATGACGCCTTAACTCTTTTGCAAGAAGCACCGTTTGAATTTTCTGATTTGCAGGCTCGGGCGATTCTTGATATGCAGTTAAGAAGACTAGCAGCATTGGAGCGACAGAATCTACAAGATGAATACCGTGATCTAATTGAAAATATTGCATATTTAGAGGGTTTACTAGAAGACCAACAAAAAATTGATTTCTTAATTCGTGATGATTTAGATGAACTTGTGGAAGATTATGGAGATGATCGTAAAACTGAAATTTTAGAAGCAGCAGCGGCGACCTTTAGTGAAGAAGATCTTGTGCCACATGAGGATTGTGTAATAACTCTTTCGCGACGGAATTACATAAAGCGAACCCCACTAAGCGAATATCGCGTTCAGAGACGTGGGGGAAAAGGTGCACGAGGTGCGACTGTGAGGGATGAGGATGCAGTGATGCTGCTGAATGTTTGTGATTCGCATGACAACATTTTGTTCCTTACCGATCAAGGAAAAGTTTATCATTTGCGTGCTTTTGATGTACCTGATTCTCGCAAGCAATCAAGAGGATCGTTTATAACAAATCTTATTGAGATGACTGCTGGGGAGCGTGTTACGACAATTCTAAATTGCGCCTCATATGATGACGATTATCTTGTTTTCTTCACAAGAAATGGGCAAATTAAAAAGACACCTCTGACTGAATATGCAGAAGTCAGGCGCAATGGAAAGATTGCAATGCGCCTAGATACGGGTGATGAACTTGTTTCGGCTCGTTTTGCTACTAGTGATGGGGATGTACTTATAGTTACAACCAATGGTTATGCAGTGAGGTGTTCGATTGACAATCTTCGTTCAGCAAGTCGAACCAGTGGTGGTGTTCGGGGAATTACCCTTGCAGATGGTGCATCGGTAATAACTGGTGAAGCTGTGAATGATAATCAAGAAATTTTAATAATTACACAAAGAGGTTTAGGGAAACGAACAATTGCAAGTGAGTACCCACGGCATAGACGTGGCGGAAAAGGAGTGCGCACACTCAACATTACAGATCGTACTGGAACTGTGGCAGCTTGTCGCGTAGTTAAGCCGGATGAAGAATTGATTGTGGCAACTGATGATGGAATGGTTATCCGTGTCATGGTTGAAGAAATCCGACAGACTGGACGTAATACTCAAGGGGTAATTGTTATGAAGGATGTGGGTGAGAATGATCAGGTTAGCAGTATTGCTACTTTTAGAGAGACGCCAATAAATTTACGAAAGCGTGCAGAGAATAATGTTCCTGAGTAGAAATATTTACCAGGCTTCTTCTAAGAGTTCTAGCGATGCCTTTAATTGGTCATCATCGGATCGCGTACCTGAATCATAGTTAAAATTCCGTAAGGTTTGTTGTGCTATTTGACTGAAGTTTTTTTGTGAAATATTTGGCAGTTCTCTTATGCGAGTAGGCATGCCGACCTTTATGTATCGAGATTCAATTTCATCGGCAGACTTCAGTGTTGCTTCTTGGAAAGTCATTCCATCCTCCCAGACGCCTAATAATCGAGCTATCGTTTGGGATCCTGATGTCGATTCTTCAGCACTTTTTCGAGCTACAGTTGCAGTCAAGACTGAAGTAGCTTCGCCTTGACCGACTCCTGGAAAGAGGTGAAGTACAGTCGAGATCGAATAATTTCCCACAAAGGGGTTCACATTTTTTCTTGAAGGATCACGTGGTCCATATTGTGCGCTTGGAGGGCCGTCGTCAGCTGCCCTGTTATTAAGAAATGCAGCGGTACAGAGATCGTAACGATTTTGCTCGTTCATTTCGGGAGAAGAAATTTGTAAGTAAGATTTATTTGTAAGAGCAAATGCTTGTAATCGATCACCTTCAACTAGCGGGTTAGGTGAAGGAATAGCAAGGCTTGCAAGTGTGCCGGAAAAAGTTGTAGTTGCGGTTGAACGAAGAAGTTCAAATGGTGCCGATAATAAGGCTTCTCTATCAAAGAAAAGAGACACTGGCCGAGTCTTAGGATCAAAATACTCCATGCGTTGATCTAGGTCGTTGTTTTTTAGTCCTGTACCTGCTCTGTTCATTGCGCTTGTAGGGGTTGTTGGAAAGTTAATTGTAGGTAATTTAGGTTTCAATAATCTAGGGCTATATGCTGGTTTATCGGTTGGGTATTGAGTCATCAATTCAAAGGGGTTTTCACTTTCACACAAAAAAATATTTACTGCCCGTGCGGCAACAATCACACTCCCTCCACCAATTGCTATAAGTAAATCTGCACTTGCCTCTTTCGCTGCAGTTGTCGCTTCCATAACCGACGAGTATGTTGAGTCCTTTTCTATTTCCGTATACGCGCCTGAGTACTTTTCACCGATAGAACTTTTGATTCGTTGGATCAATGTGGTTTTCTGTGCGATTGATTTTGACGAAATTATGAAAACATTTTTCGCATTATGACGTTTTATTTCAGAAGGAAGGTGTTTTTCGATAGAATCTTGGCCACCATATAGCCTCCAATTATAACTACGGGCACGAAAATCATATGTTTCCATATTTCCTCACAGGATGGGTTTTTTTAAGTTTTGTAACTATATGTGTATTCTTAGAACCTGGAAACTTGATTTGTAGTATTTCGGTTTACTTTTATGCATAAGTGGATTTGTTTTGTAACCTAGGTATACATTATTGACATGTCAGTTCTCTCTCTTCAAGACGTGGTGGTTGTTGAGCTTTCTGTTGGTGTTGCCGGTTCATATGCAACACGTTTACTTACGGAATTAGGTGCATGTACGTTTAAGGTTGAGCCAATTTCTGGAGATCCTATTCGCAAATCGGATCCATTAATTGCTACCAAGAGTGGCAATGTAAGTGCTTTTTATACTTGGCTAAATGCTGGTAAACATAGCGTGGTGTTGCCTTTATTGGGTGAAGATGATGATCGAATTGATGAGTTGTACAGACGTGCTGATATCGTTTTCCATAGTGAACAAGGTTTACGGGCAGACCAGTTAGAAGAAAAAATAACTGCCATTAATCCATTGGCTGTCGTTGTTTCAATTACCCCATATGGTCGTAGCGGTACTAGAAAAGATTGGGTTACTTCACCTTTAACGGAATATGCAACAGGTGGTTACCATTTTTTTTCAGGTGATCCGTTACGTGAGCCGATCGCACTTCCGGGGTATCAAGTGGAATTTCATGCAGCCCAGCATGCCGCCTTTGCAGGCTTAGCAGGTTTTTATAACGCTTGCTCTACCGGCGAAGGCCAACTTATTGAACTTTCTCATCAAGAAGCTATTTTGAGTGATCATGCTTGGTTAACAACGATTTGGACACATCAAGGGCAAGTACAAAGGAGGGAAGGAGCTACTTTTATCCCCTGTCTAGATGGCCATGTTTTTCTATTTCATTTAGTTCCTTACCCAAACCTATTTGCGCTGATTGAACGCTTTGATCTTTTGGAAGATGAAACTTGGCAACAACCTCAAGTATGGCAGGAACGTTTTTTAGAGGTTATAGAAGCTTTTTCTGACTGGGCAAAAGATCGCACTAAGCAAGAGATTTATCATGCAGCACAGGAATTCCGTATAGCAGTTACTCCACTTAACGATATGGCTGATGTTTTACGAAGTGACCAGCTACTTTCTAGAAATTGGTTTTCTTCGATTTCTATAGGGGAGGAAAATATTGTTGCACCTGGTTCCCCTTATAAATTATCTCGGACGCCTTGTGTCCAGTTTGCTGAAGCAGAAGTGTTGGGCGCTTCCACAGAGTTAATTTTAGACAAAAATTTCCCTTGGCCAATTCAGAGGAAAACTATTGATAAAGCTCGTGAATCTGAGTTAGTAAATGGACCTCTAGAAGGCCTCCGTGTGATTGAAGTGACAGCAAATTGGGCTGGTCCAATAGCTGGAAGACATTTTGCTGATCTTGGTGCTGATGTTTTAAAGATTGAGTTGCATACAAAACCCGCTACACGGGCTTTAGCCTATGTTCCTGCTGATTTTTGGCCTAATCACTACCATAGNGCAGGTTACTTCAACAAGCTTAATCGTAATAAAAGGGCTATTTGCTTGAATCTTGCTACGGATGAAGGGCGGTCTTTATTCCTTCAGCTTATAGAGTCAGTAGATGTTGTTCTCGAGAACAACGCTGCCCGAGTAATGAAACAATTAGGGATTGGTTATGATGATCTGTCTGAGGTTAATCCCTCATTAGTAATGTGTTCGCTGTCTGGGTTTGGTGCTACTGGCCCGGAGTGCAATTACAGTGCATATGGGAGCAATATCGAAACTATTAGTGGTTTGTCGAGTGTTCTTGGTTATGAGGACGGAGATTGTTACACTACCGGATCATTTTATGCAGATCCTACGGCTGGAAATCATGCCGCAATAAGCTTACTTGCTGCTGTTCACGCAGCTCAACGAGATGGGGAAGGTCAATGGATCGATTTATCTTTATTAGAAGCTGTGTTGCCTTTTTTTAGTCAGGAACTTTTATCCTATACAAGCGGGGATGTTATTCCTGTCCCGCGTGGTAATAGCTCTGATTCTTTTTATTTCCAGGGAGTTTTTCCTACTGCTGGTTCTGACTGTTGGCTCGCAGTTTCTTTACATAATGAAGAAGAAGCTATGCGTGTCTTACACTTATTAAAAAATTATGAAGCTGAATCTGAGGACATTGAAGAAGTACTCCGGGAATGGGCTTTGGAAGTCGATCACATTAGTGCTGCCAACTTTTTGCAATCTGAAGGTTTGATTGCTGCACCTGTTATGCCTAATTGGGAAATTGTTAGTGACAACCATTTAAATGAGCGTGGTTTTTTTCGCATGATTAGCCATCCCGTTGCAGGTACTCATCTTTTCCCTGGTTTTCCTTGGAGATTTCAAAAAACACCTGCCAAAATTTATAGACCCGCCCCTTTGTTTGCGGAACACAACAATGAGATTTTTTCTGCTTTAGGATTAACCCCATCGGCAATAAAGGAATTAATCGCGAAGGGGATTACTGCTGAAGATCCTGTTTATGGTGATGGTCCAAGCTTGTAGTGGTTGTTTTTTTAAGGGCCAGTTAACATTTTGGCGATATTTGAGTCATGTGCAGCAAGAGTTTCGCCATGATGTACTAACCCTCGAATAGTGCTTCGGTCACGTCCACCTAATAAGGCTGCGATTGTTCCATAACTAGAACCTTGTCGTCGTAAACTGGCTGCGGTTATTGCGCGTGCTTCTATTTCTTTTTTGGAACGTCCACGTCCTTTTATAGCTTCTTCGGTTAATCCAAAAGATTGAGTAATCGTGCTGAGTTGCGATTTTATAGATGCTTTATTTGGATCATTTTCTCGATTAGCTATTAATAACGCCTCGAATTGCTCAGGTCCTAGTACTTTTTCCCTTTCTAGGATAATTGCACCATGTACCGTTGATTGTAATGTTCGGATATTTTTGAAATTTGTTTTAATCATTTTCTCTACAGCCCAATTGGGAAGCGAAGTTTTTAATGTTTGTAGTCGCTCATAGATAAAATCTCGTTGTTCCTCACCAAAAGGAGGTGCTATTTCTGTGCTAATCCCTGCCTCGAGCCTAGATTTTAAACTTTCAATAATTGAGAAAGTTTTCAAAGGCCCTGAGCACCCAATGATGATGTGCCCGTTATTTGAATTGATTGCATCAACAGTGCGCATCAATTCCTTCTGAGTGCCGCTTTTTCCAGCTAATTCTTCGAAGTCATCAATTACCAATAATTTCCGTGAGCGCATTTTTTTTTGGAATATTGTCAACTTTGAATCTCTTACAGACTCCATAAAAGTTGTCGTGAATTCTTCTGCCGTGAAAATTCCAATAGGCCAGTTTTTTATTGCTGCTTCGTTCGCGATTGCATGAAGTAGGTGAGTTTTTCCGAACCCTGACTCCCCTGAAATAATAATTGGCGAAATTGCACCGGAAATTTCATCTGTCACATTTCTGCAAATTGATAATGCTCGCCGATTTCCAGTCGTTTGAATGTAATTGTCTAGGTTGAGTTTTTCCTGAATTTTTCCGATTACATCTCTAGTTCTTGTCGGGATACCTTTTGCTTGGTGCTTTCCCTTCGGGATAAAAAGTACTTCAATTTTTTCCGTGGTGATAGCAGCTAAGGCATGTAGGATCGTTATCTTTAACCTGTTGTTTAGGCCATCACATATAAAAATTGAAGGTGCCTCTACTACTAATTGATTTTCTTCAAATGCGATGGCTTCTGTTTCTTGTAAAAAAGTTTTGTAGGTTGGTTTGTTTAACTCAATTTCAAGACGTCCGAGCACACTTTTCCAAAGTTGTGGTGCTTCTTTGCTAGACAAGCCGCTGCTAGGCATGGGTACTCCGGTGTGTTTTGATGCTCTTGAAAGACAACTGTAAAAGCTGTTTTAGAAGTTGTGTTTCAGTGTTTAAAACATAGCATTCTTTTTAAAATATTTTTGTGTAATTACAACTTGTTTACGATCTCTTCATATAGATGCCCTGTTATGTGTTCAAGAGGTGTATTGACGAAACCAGTTCAGTTTGTAAACTTTGATCATGCCTAACGATGAAAACCGTGCAGAAGAGAACCAAAATTATCTGCGCATAGGAAAAGCTGCTGAAGTTACAGGTGTAACTAAGCGAGCCCTTCGTTATTACGAAGAGAAAGGATTACTACCACCGCCAAGTCGTCTTGAGGGTGGATTTCGCCTATATTCACCTGACGATATTGAAAGGATTATAAGAATCCGGGAAACGCAGGAGTTGTTAGGTTTTTCTCTAATTGATATCAAGAAAATGCTAGCTGCGGAAGATGTTAAAACAGAGATTCGTGCAAATTGGATAAAAAATGCTGACGCAGCTGTTAAGGCATCTGCAGTACGTACTGCTAGAGAGGTTACTTTGAGTCAAATAGCTTTGATTGAGCAGAAATTGAAAAAAATGGAAGAGATGCACGAACATCTAGCTGAAAGATTGTCTAGATACGATGAATTGTTGCGTGCATATTCAGAGGAACTTTCAAAGAAAGCTATTCGTCGTTAAATATATGGATAACTTAGATACCTTAGGGCGGCCACTTAGAGATCTGCGTATTTCGGTGACTGATCGCTGTAACTTCCGATGTGTTTATTGTATGCCTCGTGAGGTATTTGGTCCGGATTTTCAATTTTTGGATCGAGATGAGTTACTTACGTATGAAGAGATTGTTCGATTTGCAAAAATTGCTGTCGAATCTGGCGTAGAAAAAATTCGTATAACTGGGGGTGAGCCCTTAGTGAGGCGAGATTTACCTTTGCTGATTCAAAATCTTAAAAAATTAGAAGACCTGAAAGATCTGACTCTTACAACTAATGGGGCATTATTGGCAGATCTTGCTGCGCCATTATATGATGCTGGGCTTAGTCGAATAACAGTGAGTTTGGATTCATTGGATGAGGATATTTTCCGGGAAATGACGGATAGTACTGTTAGTGTGCAAACGGTTCTTAAAGGGATCGAAGAAGCACAAAAAGTGGGATTGACACCAATTAAGATTAATGTGGTTGTAAAACGTGGAGTTAATGAGCAATCCATTGTTCCTATTGCTCGTTATTTCAAAGATCTTGGCCATATAGTACGGTTTATCGAATTTATGGATGTGGGAAATACAAATGCGTGGAGCCTAGAAAAAGTAGTCCCTGCGCAAGAGATTCTTGAAGCAATTAATGCTGAATTACCTATAGAAGCTATTCAGGCCAATTATCGTGGTGAAGTTGCTCAACGTTATCGTTATCTTGATGGCTCTGGAGAATTTGGTGTCATTACATCCATCACACAACCTTTTTGTGGTGATTGCACGCGTGCAAGACTGTCCCCGGAAGGTGAATTATTCACATGTTTATTTGGATCTACAGGCTATGATTTTCGTTCTTTGCTTCGTACTGGTGCTAGCGATGATCAAATCATGAAGGAACTTGTTTCGTTGTGGGGTCGTCGAACAGATAAATATTCAGAACTAAGAACAGCCGCAACTCAAGATCTTATTCGTGTTGAGATGTCTCACATTGGCGGCTAGATAATTTCTTACAGCTCTTTTTTCTTGTCTACCGAAAACATGTAAGACAATAAAAGAAAGAAGAGAGATTTAAATCTCTCTTCTTTCTTTAGATTAATTAAATACCTAATGGTTGATTAATACATTGGTGGCGCACCAGGTGGCATTGCAGGTGCTGGTGAGTCATCTTTTATCTCTGTGATCAGGCAATTTGTAGTAAGTACCATTGAGGCAATTGAAACTGCATTTTCAATTGCCGCTCGAGTTACTTTTGCAGGATCAATGATTCCTTTTTCAACCATGTCTCCAAATTCACCGTTTTGGGCGTCGTAGCCTTCGCCAGGCTTGAGCTCTTTTACTTCTTCTACCATGACTGAACCATCATCACCGGCATTGATTGCAATTCGCCTCAAAGGTTCCTCCAAAGCCCTTCGCAAAATCCGAAGCCCTGTAGCTTCATCACCTTCAAGTTCTACACTGTCTAAGGCAGGGGCTGCATTAAGTAGTGCAACTCCACCACCAGGTACAATACCTTCCTCTACTGCTGCCCTTGTAGCACTCAACGCATCTTCCACACGATGCTTCTTTTCTTTTAGCTCTACTTCAGTTGCAGCACCAACTTTGATAACAGCAACGCTCCCAGCAAGTTTGCCCAGGCGTTCCTGTGCTTTTTCTCGATCCCAGTCACTTGTGGATTCTTCCATGACCGCACGAACTTGAGCAATACGAGCATCCATATCTTCTTTGTTGCCTGCTCCCTCTATTAAAGTAGTTTCTTCTTTTGTTGAAACCACTCGTCGTGCACTACCAAGATCTTCAAGAGTGACCGTATCAAAACTTCGGCCTATATCTTCTGAAATTACTTGTCCTCCAGTTAATGTAGCTATGTCACCAAGGTTATCTTTTTGGCGATCACCGAATCCTGGAGCTTTTACTGCCAAAATGTTCATTGTTCCACGAAGCTTGTTTACCGCCAGTGTAGCAAGCGCTTCACCATCAACATCTGAAGCAATAATCATTACATTTTTTGTTTGAGAAACAATTTTCTCTAGTAGGGGGAGTAATTCCTGTACAGAGGACAGTTTTTTGTCTGTTATCAGGATTTGCGGATCTTCTATCTCTGCCTCCATACGTTCAGGGTTAGTTACGAAGTAAGGGCTTATGTAGCCACGGTCAAAAGACATACCATCTACGTATTCAACATCCGTCTGAATACCTTTTGATTCTTCTACAGTGATGACACCATCTTTCCCGACTTTCTCCATCGTTTCGCCAATGAGCTCACCAATTGCGGAGTCATTATTGGCTGAAATCGAGGCGACTTGGGCCATTTCTTTACGTTCTGAAATGTTAATCGCACTATCTGCCAGGCTCTCAAGTATTGCGGCAGCTGATTTTTCTAATCCTCTTTTTAGCGACATGGGATTTGCGCCTGCAGCAACATTTTTTAACCCTTCTTGCACAATTGCTTGCCCGAGAACTGTTGCTGTAGTTGTGCCATCTCCTGCGATGTCATTTGTTTTGGATGCAATCTCTTTGGCCAATTGTGCACCAATATTTTCGAATGCCCCTTCTAGCTCAATGTCTTTTGCGATTGTAACTCCATCATTTGTGATAGTTGGAGCACCAAAACTTTTATCCAAAACAACATTTCGTCCCTTTGGTCCTAACGTGATTTTTACTGCATCTGCTAAGGCATCGATGCCACGTTTCATGGAATGTCTTGCGTCTTCATCAAATAATAATTGCTTTGCCATTTCTCTAACCCCTTGGTCAAACCTTTCAAAACTTTTGTAGTAGTCAATAATATTAGCACTCAACGCCTGAGAGTGCTAATCGAGCACTGGTAATTTCTTACTATCTTGTAATTAATGACTTTCTAATGCTCTACTACGTGCCTTCTGTCGAGCAGCATCTTCTTTGGGACTTTTTAATTCTTCTAGAGTGATGTGTTCTGCATATTTTCGTTTTAAGGCTGTTTCGAGTAGGAAGTCAGTAATTCCTGGATTTCTTGGTAGCAGACTCCCGTGCAGGTATGTTCCTATCGCATTGTTCGTGCGTGCTCCCTCATTGTTGTCCTTACCATTATTACCGTGTCCTTTTAAGACTGTTCCGAAGGGTTTTTGTGATTTATTCAGGTAGCTTCTTCCTCCATGATTTTCAAATCCAACCACTTCTCCGAAGTCCGTTTTTAAAAGTACATTGCCTATACAACGTTCAGCCCCTTCTTCTGGTTGAAGGCTTTNCATATCAAAAATTCCTATTCCAGGGATTTCNTGACTTTTTGATTGTTGATAGAAATTCCCAAAAAGTTGAAATCCGCCACAAACTGCAAGCATTGGTTGTCCGTCAACCACGGCCTGTTCGATTACTTTGGAGTGTTTTACGAGGTCTTCACTTATATGTTGCTGTTCACGATCTTGTCCACCACCTATTACAACGATATCGTATTCTTTAGGGTCAAAAAGGGTACCGCGCTCTATTTTTTCAATTTGACAGTCTATCCCATGTAACTTCCCACGAAATTTGAGCGCTATTGTGTTTCCACGATCGCCATATATATTCATTACGTCAGCATAAAGATGCGCTATTTTTAGTGACCAATTGTTATTCTTTTGCATTACGTTCCTTGAGTTCTAAGCTTTGCTGGATTTCGGCTTATTAGAGCTCTACGATAAATTAGCATGGTGAACAATAGTTTTCCCCCACCTTCGGGTGCTTTAAGTATTTTAAAAGAAGTATTTGGGTATGAGGACTTTTTATCTGGGCAGTTTGAAGTAATTCAATCAGTGCTTAGTGAAGTGGATACTCTTGCTGTTCGACCTACCGGAGCTGGTAAGAGCTTATGTTTTCAGATACCTGCTTTAATGCTGGAGGGTTTAACTCTAGTAGTTTCTCCCTTATTGGCACTTATGAAAGACCAAATTGACGCTCTTGAAAGGCAGGGAATTGCGAGTGATGCGATAAATTCTAATCAAAGTATTTCCGAACAATCAGACATCATTCACAGGGCTATAACGGGGGAAATTAAATTGCTATACGTTGCCCCTGAACGTTTCTCCAACCGTCAGTTTCTTTCTGCTATGGCTGGNTGTGAAATTTCTTTATTAGTAGTTGATGAGGCTCATTGTATAAGTGAATGGGGTCATGATTTTCGACCGTCTTACAATGATTTAGGGGAATTCAGAAAGCGTTTGGGGATTCCTCAAATTGTGGCACTTACCGCTACGGCTGATGAGAAAGTCCGGAATGACATTGTTCAACGTTTAGGTTTAGTGAAACCAAACGTTTTGGTTTCTTCATTCGATCGGCCAAACCTAAAGTTTGGTAATGTACGCGTCCGTAATCAGAAACAAAAAAGAGAGACAATTGCTGAACTTTTAGAAAAGAACAATGGTGAATCAGCTATTGTGTATTGTGCAACCCGTAAGCGTGTTGAAGACTTAACACGATGGCTGCAGGATAAAAAGATCCGGTGTGCTCGTTATCATGCTGGTCTTGAAGTTGAAGATCGCATTAGGATTCAGGATGCTTTTGCACGAGATTCTTTACCGACAATTGTGGCTACTAATGCCTTCGGATTAGGTATAGACAAGCCAGATGTACGTCTGGTTATCCATCATGACATGCCTGAGTCTATAGAAGCTTACTATCAAGAAGCAGGAAGGGCAGGGCGAGATGGACTGCCTGCTGAGTGCATGCTCTTTTTCGCACCTCACGATCGCCGAATAAGAGAATTTTTTATTGATATGGCGCATCCGACTAAGGAAGTATTAGTACGTGTGTATGAAAAATTATCTGAGCATGACGGTGAGTCTGTATTTGTTAACGATCTTTTCCCTGATGAGAAGGTTGCAGGATTAAATGCTGCAATTCAATTCTTTGAAAATATAGGCGCTATAGCAAAAACTGGATATTTTGTTCGAATTCGGAATCGTATTGATTTAAACAAAATTGATGGAAGTGCCGTATACGAACATAGGCGCTATGCAATTGCAAAACTCAATTCGATGCAGGAATTTACCGAAAACCTTAATTGTTTACGTTCTAACATTCTTCGCTACTTTGGTGAAAGTAATGTTCCGGGCAATTGCATGAATTGTAGTTCTTGTTTATCACCGCGCCTAAATCTTGAAGTCGAAAAAACAGAAGACTCTACCCATTTCATGCGCGAACCCTTGTTTGAAGAATTACGTAATTTGCGTCGTGAAATTGCCGACTCTGAATCCGTTCCCGCATATATCGTTTTNAATGATGCTTCTTTGGTACAGATGGTTCGTGACCGTCCTAAGACGAAGAATGATTTTCTGGCAATTACAGGTGTTGGACCAAATAAACTTGACCGATACGGTAGTCAGTTTCTTTCCTTAATAAACGAGGTAAAACATTTGTCTCAAGGTCTCAGTCAGGAGCAAGAGGATAAAGATCAAAAAATTGAAATTGGTGGCATTGAAAAAGATATTGTGAAACTTGCTTCCCAAGGCAAGGAGTTGCGTGAAATTGCAAATGACGTAGGTCTGTTGCGTTCAGTTGTAGTGCAACATTTAGAGACACTAATTGAGAAGGGTGTTATCACAGAT
Source organism: Dehalococcoidia bacterium (assembly GCA_022451885.1). Taxonomy (GTDB): domain Bacteria; phylum Chloroflexota; class Dehalococcoidia; order Tepidiformales; family Tepidiformaceae; genus JAKUNN01. Next base: position 12,578 of record JAKUNN010000017.1, read on the forward strand.
ATTTCTCTTTGGGTAGATAGTTCAACTCTGGGGCGAGTTCGTAGTGCTGCGGACGGACGGCGAATTTCTTCACTTTCACCGATGCATAAAAAATTGGGGCAAAGAGTTAGTTTTGAGCAACTTCAAATTGCGCGTGCTTGGCTAAATAAGAAACGTCCGAGTAATTCGAGTAATTAAAGTCACCTTTTTTACCGTACGGTTGGTAAATGATATTCTGCTAATAGTGATGACGTTGAAACGTAATCACTTGCAGAATGTAGTTTAACTACATCGGGGAACCCATTTTGGGGTGAATAGAGCAACGCTCTTAGGGCAACCTTCCGCCCGAATCCGACAGCTAACCTCGTATGCATAAGAAGGCCTGGTAGGCGGGATGTCTACTTGAGGTCTGACCTCGTTTGTAAATTCGGATTCGAGAGGTTTCCATGAAAGAGATAATTAGAAAAACAGAACAAGAATTGCTTTGGGATTGGTTGAGAAGCGAAGAAGGTGAGTCTTACTGGAAGGCAGAGTTGAGCAAGTCTGAAGCTTTGCCTCCGGCAGTAGACGAAGTAATTTTTAATCTTTGGCCTATGTAAAAAGATTGTAGTACGGGAAAGCAGAAAACAGTGACGATCAATTATTGTTTTCTCTTCCCGTTACCTGCAAAATTGCAGCATATTGGTTTAGTTATTTAAAAAATTGTGCCGGATGGGATGCTTGGATGTGTAATCTGGGCGGTAGATGAATAGAGAAATACCACGCAACTAGAATTTTAGTTAGCGTAGTATGGGATGTTCAGCTATTGGGGCCAAACAGGCCGCGTATCACTCGCTATTTTCATGTTTTGGCTTTCGTTATATTTGTATGTGCCTTTTTTACCGATTCGTGCATCAGATTTAGGGGCATCAAACACGATCATAGGCTTGGTGGTGGCATCATACGCTATCGGGCAGGTGCTTCTAAGAATTCCTATTGGATTTGGTGCTGATTTACTTGGAAAAAGACGTCCATTTGCATTGATAGCGTTTTTCGCATCAGTAATAGGTGCCCTAGGACTTGCATTGGCGCCATCTCCGCTTATGTTGTTTGTTGCACGTTCTATAACCGGTGTAGCCGCTGCTGGGTGGGTGGTAATTAGCGTCCTGTATGTTTCGTATTGGGATCAAGCTAGGACTAGTGAAGCTATGTCTCGAGTCATGGCTATAACAACTTTTTCCATTGTAGTAGCTACGTTCCTGGGTGGTTTCCTAGTTGAATATTTTGGAGTTATTTCAACGTTTTATGCTGGTTTGATAACTGGTTGCGCAGGCATCGTACTATTTTGGTTTTCTCCAGAATCGCAAGAAAAAATTGATGAAGGCTTTGACTGGAAAACAGCAGTCAATGTTGCAAGAACCCCCTTGCTTTTAAAGACTTCATTTCTAGGGATACTTGCACAATTTGTTGCTTTTGCAACTACGTTTACGTTTATTCCAATATATGCAAAATCGATAGATGCTTCCGATATGGAGAATGGCTATTTAGCTGCTGCTATGTTCACTTTTGCTGGTATCGGTTCTCTTATGGTCCCTTTTCTAATGAAAAAAATAGAGTTTAGTTGGTTAATTGTGTCGGCGTTTTTGGTTATCGCTTGTTCTGTGGTGGTAGTGCCGTTTATTGAATCTCCTATTGTGCTTGTTATGAGTCAAGCATTTGGTGGCTTAGGGAGAGGTGTTCTAAATGTCCAGTTAATGACTTTGGCTGTGTTAGCTGTTTCTATATCGAGCCGGGCAACATCAATGGGGATTTACCAAGCAATTTATGCTATTGGTATGTTACTTGGGCCATTAGTGGCTGGTTTCGTTGGTGATTACGTAAGTATTGGCTGGGTATTTGGTTTATCGACATGCATCTCTTTGATATCTGCATTATTAACTTGGTTATTTTTATCCAAGACGAATTTTGACGCACTTTTTTCTAATCAAGTACCGCAGGCTAATTTTAATCCTCAAGATACTCCCTAAGTCTTTTTGCAATTCCAGGTAATCCTCCAAATCGGTCTTTGTAGCGAACGTAAAAAATTGTTGCCGGAATACAAACTGATAGCAAGATAAGTCCTATTGAAATTAATAAAGCTTTGTTTGAACGAGTAAATGAATCTCCAAATAATACAATTACCGATGTTGGAATCAATGAACCTAGGAATGCCAAAGTTATGAATGTTTTAAATGGTATTGCAGTGAGTCCGGTAGCATACGCAGCGAAGTCGAACGATATAGGCATCATACGCCACCAAAAAATCAGTTGTGGTCCAATTTCATTAGCTAGGCGATCGACCTTTTGTGCGTTTTTTTCTCCAATTATTGCAGGGACGTATCGTCTACCAAATTTTCTGGATATTGCAAAAGCTAGTGCAGAACCTATTAGTTGTCCTAATACTGCGTAAATGATTCCGTACCCTGTTCCCCAGATTAGCCCGCTTGCGATTACAAAAGGGAGGTTTGGAATTGGCGCGAATATCATTGCTGCAGCTTGTATTGAGATTAATATAATTGGTCCCCAAAGACCTAAATCCTGCCCCCAAGTTCGAATGTCAGCTGTTTCTAAGTCTCCAAATAAGACTTTATTTAATACAAACAGTATGACGATTAAGAATAGAAAAAAGGTTAGAATTCGTCTGCGTAGTTTTGTTTCGCGAATCTTTGGTCTTTTTTTATTTTCCCCATCATTCCGCTGATCGAAAAAATCCCCCAATTCTCCCCAAATGAGGTAACTGAAAGCAATGCCTGCCGCAATTGCTGCAGTTTTTGTTTCAAAAACAGTAAAAACAATGAATGCAGACAGAAGCCCTGCCAAAATGCTTAAAAGCGGCTGAAGTATTTCTTTTTGATTCAACGTATTGCTACAACTCCCAGCATGATATTAACAATCATTTTATTCTTGAATTTTTTCTGCGATATTTTCTCACCTAAAGATTACATAGTTCGCTACTATGACCTTAGAGATATTGTGAGGTGATAAATGCCTGGTCCACTTGATGGTATCCGCATCCTGGATTTTACCCGTTATCAGCAAGGTCCATTCGCTACTGTTTTGCTTTCAGACTTAGGAGCTGATGTCTTAAAAATTGAAGAGCCAAAAAATGGTGACTTAGGCCGTAGTCTTGGTCGCCAATCAGATGGGTTTTGTGCTTATTTTGAAGCGCATAATAGGAATAAGCGTTCATTAACGGTTGATCTAAGAACAGATGAGGGCCGTGAAATAATTTTAAAGTTAGTACCGGAGTTCGATGTTGTAACAGACAATTTTCGCCCTGATGTCATGCGGCGATTGGGATTAGGGCACGATGATCTAAAAGCAGTAAACCCCAAAATCATAACTGCTAACGCTTCAGGTTTTGGTTCAGAAGGACCACGTGTTGCCGAGCCTTCTTTTGATTGCATAGGGCAGGCAATGGGGGGGATGATGATTGCACAAGGTGGTGGGCCTGAAGAACCTCCCATCCAACTTGTTGCCGGTTTTGCAGATCAAGTGGGAGCGATGATATTTGCATTAGGAATTTGTTCAGCTGTCGTGGCTCGTGAACGTCAGGGTATTGGACAGCATATTGATTGTTCTCTTTTGGGCACACAACTTGCGATGCAGTCGTTTCCAATTACAGGGTTTTTACGAAATAGAGAACAACGATCATCACCACAGCGATTAAGCCCTACCTTCACTTATTATCCGTGTTCGGATGGTTTGTATCTTGTGTTAGGAATTTTGGATCCGAAATGGTGGGCGGGTTTTTGCACAGCTATTAATCGAGATGACCTTGCAATGGATGAGAGATTCAACACTCCTAAAGCAAGGAATGTAAACAATAAGGAATTGGTTTCAGAGCTAGATGCTACTTTTTTACAAAAAAAACGTAGTGACTGGCTTAGTATCCTGAATCAAGCAGACATACCTTGTGGCCCAGTAAATGATTACGAGGCAATGTCTCGGGAACCTCAAGTCTTAGAAAATAAATATATTACATCGTTAGAGCATCCTTCATTAGGAGATCTCGATGTTGTTGGGACACCCATTCATCTTTCGGAAACGCCTGCTGGTCCGCATACATGTGCCCCTGAACTAGGTCAGCACACGGAAGAAATCTTGCTCGACATCGGGTACTCGTGGGAAGACATCGAGTCATTGAAGAACACGGGTGTAATTTAATTAAGTCTTCTAAAAGTTAAGCTCTTGGAAGTCCCAGGCCTCTTGTTGCAATGATGTTCCTTTGAATTTCACTGGTACCTCCCGCAATTGTCGCAGATACAGAAGATACATATCCTGCTCCTGTTCTTCCGCGTTGTGGTGCATCTCCATCAATACGCAACCCTGATAATCCCAGCATTTTGATAGCTGTTCTTGCGATCCTTTGCGACAGTTCTGTGCTAAACAATTTTGCAATCGAGGCTTCAGAATTTGGTACTTCACCTGATGCTTGCATGTTGACGACTCTATAACTAAGCATTTTTGCAGTTATCGCTTCTATCCAACGGTCTGCAAAATCGTTACGTACTGCAGCAGTGTTAGAATTCTTTGCCTGTGATGCGCTTCTCCAGTATTCAAGGTGTTTTTCGATTGCTTTACGATGGCCTACCGAACTCCCAATCATTGAGCGTTCGAAGTCTAACGTGGTGGCACCGATGTACCATCCACGATTCAACTCACCAACAATATTTTTTGCGGGAACACGTACATCTTCGAAAAAGACTTCGTTAAAATGATGCATATTTCCCATGTTCACTAATGGACGAATATTGATNCCTGGTGTTTCCATGTCTATAAGAAAGTATGAAATTCCACGATGTTTAGGTGCATCAGGATCTGTTCGTGCGAGCATAAACATCCAGTTAGCTTGATGGGCTCCGGATGTCCAAATTTTTTGGCCATTTAACACGTAATCATCACCATCTCTAACAGCTCGGGTTTGTAAAGAGGCTAAATCTGAACCACTACCAGGTTCGCTATACCCTTGGCACCATATTGATTCGCCCTGCAAAATACGTCCAAGATGTTCAGATTTTTGTTCTTCCGTACCGTGAACAATCAATGTTGGACCAAGCATTCCTACACCAGATCCTCCTATAGCAGGTGCTTCAGCTTCAGCAAATTCTTCATTCATGATGAATTGTTCCATTACCCCAAGGCCTGCGCCCCCGTATTCCTTAGGCCAAGCAGGTGCAACCCATCCTTTTTCTGACAGTGCTGACTTCCAGTTGTTCCACCATGCCTGCTCACGAACATTTCCTTCGCTCATTGCCCCTGGATCGTATTCATTTGGACGTTCTGTTTTTAAGAAGTCCCTAACCTGTAGTCTCCATTCGCGGAGCTCCTGAGTATCATCAAAGTTCATTATATTTCTCCAAACGAAGCACTGTAGTCACCACGCTATCAAAAGTAAAGGCACCTGTACACGGTTTCTAATAACGAAGTGCTTTTTTTAAAAGTGTACTACGACATTCGTCGCAATTTTGGTTGTGTGATCAAAGCTGTACCGGCCATTATAAATAAGATAATACCGCTGATAGTCATTGCAGTTGAAACGCCCACCAGTTCTCCGAAAAAACCTGCCAACAAAGCCCCAAATGGTCCTACACCCATCATTCCTAGAGCATGTACTCCCATTACGCGTCCCATCATTTCTGGTGGGGTATTTTTTTGGATCAAAATCTGATTTATATTTGTAAAAAATGCTCCAGCAATTCCTCCGATAAACATCACTGGCAAAATCATCCAGAAGGCCGGTAGTTGTCCCATAAGATTGAGAATAATACCTGCAGACATCAACGTTGCAAGAAACCAGCCACCCTTATTTTTAAACTCTGGGTTGCCAGCTATCCAGAAAGAACCCGCTACCATAGCTACTCCCATAATCGTATAAAGGAGTGTAGCCATAATTACTGGCTGGTCATGTTTATCTATTGCTATGACTTGTAAGAGTGCTGAGAAAGGGCCGATCATAAAGATCCCAGTCCCCACCAAAAGCAAGATCAGGGTGAAAATTTCACGATGTCCTCTCACGAAACGAAGCCCCTCCTTTAGGTCTCCAAACATTTGTTTGCGCATGGGAGCCTTTTGTCCACCTTGTCCACCTTGTTCAGTGATCATCTTTCTCCGGCTATCGATTTGTTCTTTTTGTGTATCGGCTTCTTCCTGCGTGATATTCCCATTTTTAATAGCAGTATTTAGCTCTTCTTCAGCAGCATTGATTCGAGCAAGTTGAGGATTAATACCCTGAGCTTCTTTAGGAATTTTAATTGGGAATATTGATAAAAGTCCGACGGCAAGCATTGCACCCATGGCAATAAACATGCCTCCATAATCAAATAATGTAATTGCAAGGCCTCCCAGCATTGGGCCGCCTATCTGTGAAAAGTTTTGACCAATACTCATAAGGGCGATGCCGTTGGGTAAGCGTTCAGGCTTTACAACAGCAGGTATCAAGGCGTTACGTACTGGAAATCCTAGGGCAACGGTGGACCCAAGAAATACGGCTATGATCATAATCGCCACGAAGTTCAGTGCATCCAAATAAAAAAGCAAGGCTCCAAGAGCCATTGCTAATATTGATCCTACTTGACTAACAAAAAGTAATGTTCGTTTATCCATTCGATCTGCTAGGACACCCGCAGGAATAGTTACAACAAGAACAGGAATGCCAACGGCGAAAACTACGGCACCAGCACCAGCAGCTCCCATTTCTAAGCGCTGTATAACATACAGGGAGAGGACTAATTGTTCTGCAGATCGGGCCAATGCAAAGAGTAGGGTGTTTAGCCATAACATGCGGTAGGCTGGGGATTCCATTGAGGAAAAACGTTCCCCTGCAAACAGTCGCAAAACGGTGCTCTTAAGGCGAAGTAAAAAGGTTTGTTCAGGTGTCTCTGTATTATTCACAAACTCGCCTTGTTGGAGTAAAACTTCGTTAAGACTACGCTTCTTGTTATCAAGACGCTATATTCACATAAGATTTAATAGTGAGGTGTTGAATGGCAGGAAAATTACAAGATCAGGTAGCAATCATTACAGGTGGAGCAAGTGGTATCGGTGAAGCGATTGCTTTGCTTTTTGCCGCTGAGGGCGCGCATATAGCCATTGCAGACTTAAATGAGGAGAGTGGAGCTCAAACAGTTTCTGCTGTAAAGGCACTCGATCGTGATGCTATCTTCGTCCGTACTGATACAAGCAGTGAAGAGCAATGTGAAGCACTGGCAAGTGCTACGGTTGAGCACTTTGGCGCTATCAACATACAGGTTGGAGCAGCAGGTATCAGTTATTCGCAATATAACTCTGACAACCCAACAAGTGCTCAGTTGTTAGCTGATCCAGAAGCATCTTTTTTGATAAATGCAGATCTTAATGCTTGGCAACGTGTCTTAGATGTCAATCTGACAGGGGTGATGCTTTCTGCTCGTGCAGCTGCGAAGCGAATGATCGAATCTGATTCAGGAGGAAACATCATTAACTTAGCATCTATTATGGCTAAGGTTTCACGACCAGGAGTTGCTCCTTATTGTGTTTCAAAGGCTGGTGTATGGATGTTGACGAAGTGTCTTGCTATGGAACTCGTTGGCTACAATATTCGTGTCAATGCGATAGGCCCAGGATTTATTGAAACGCCAATGACTGCTCCGATGAGAGCATTTGAGTCCGGAAGTGATTGGGCAATGGGATTGACTCCTATGGGGAGATTTGGAACTGCAGAAGAAGTTGCAAAAACAGCTCTCTTTTTGGCCTCTGATGACTCATCTTTCTATACAGGTAAGTTATTGCATCCGGATGGTGGTGTACTCACTGATTGAAAAGTTTAATCGTGACTGGAAAACTTGTTCAAACTAGTCCAGAATCCAGATGGAGGATTTCATGACGACAACCGAAGCTACTGGTAAATATGACGTAATTGGCACACGCCCTATTAGGCATGATGGGCTTGATAAAGTTACTGGGCGTGCACGTTATGGCGCAGATGTTGTCCAAAGCGATCTTTTGCATGCCAAAATACTCAGAAGTCCACATGCACATGCTCGTATTCTTAGTATTGATACCCAAAAGGCAGAGGCACTTCCAGGTGTCAAAGCTATAGTGACAAGTGCCGATCTTCCGATCATAAAAGATCAAATGATTGATTTTGGTGAAACTTTAGGTAATATCCGTCTTCTTGCGGAAAATGCACTAGCTCATGAGAAAGTTTTTTATAAAGGCCATGCAATTGCTGCGATTGCTGCTACTGACGCACATATAGCCGAGGCCGCGCTAGATCTTATTGAAGTGACCTATGAGACATTGACGCCAGTTCTTAATGCTTCGGACGCAATGCAAGAGAATGCACCTTTACTGCATGAGAAAATGACAACACGTTCAGTAGCTGAGCGTTTTGCACGTGGTGACGATACTGGTCAGAAAAGTAATGTCTCGAGTCATCTGCAATTTAAAAATGGCGACTTAGATGCAGGATTTGGCAAGGCTACTCACATAGTTGAAAGAGAGTTCACTACCTCGACAGTACATCAAGGATATATAGAGCCGCATACCGCAACAGTATATTGGGGTACTGATGAGCATATTCGTGTTTGGACAAGTACCCAAGGACCTTTTGGTGTACGTACGCAAACTGCTGCGATGCTTGGGGTTCCTGAGTCACGAGTAACGGTCTATCCGATGGAAATTGGTGGTGGTTTTGGCGCAAAAATAAATGCCTATTTGGCACCTTTATGTGCAATTTTATCTCGAAAATCTGGACATCCTGTAAAAGCAGTGATGACTCGCTCGGAGGTATTTGAGGCTACAGGTCCGACTTCTGCCACGCTTATGAAAGCTAAGATAGGATGCGATGAGTCCGGAATTATTACTGCTGCCGAATTATGGTTGGCATATGAAGCCGGAGCTTATCCAGGGTCCCCAGTAGGTGCTGGGGCAACTACTGCTTTGGCTCCTTATAAAATAGAAAATTTCCTGATAGATGGCTTTGATGTCGTCGTTAATAAGCCTAAAGTTGCGGCTTATAGGGCACCTGGTTCACCACAGGCTGCGTATGCGGTTGAATCAACAATAGATGAACTTGCGGAAAAGGCAGGTTTAGATCCAATTGACTTCCGGCTAAAAAATGCTGCCGAAGAAGGAGATCGGCTACCCACTGGTGTGCCGTTACCTCTTGTAGGGTGTCGAGATGTGGAAGAGGCGTTGAAGAACCATCCTCACTATAGCGCTCCTATTGAGGGTCCTAATCGTGGTCGTGGTGTGGCTATGGGGTTTTGGTTTAACGGTGGGAATCAATCTTCTGTCACAATGAATGTTAACTCGGATGGGACAATTACCCTTGTTAGTGGTTCGGTGGATATCGGTGGTACACGAGCTGCAGTTGCTATGCAAGCTGCAGAAACACTGGGTATAGCAGCTGAGGATGTACAGCCTTCAGTTGGTGATACAGACACTATTGGTTGGACTGGTCCCACGGGAGGTAGTCGTGTGGCTTTTTCGACTGGTATTGCGGCAATTAATGCTGCTGAGGAAATCAAGAAGGAAATGATTAAGCGCGCAGCAATCCTTCTCGAAACTGAAGCAGATAATGTCGTAGAAGAAAAAGGTACGTTTTCCAAGAAAGATGATTCTTCTGTGTCATTAACATTTCAAGAAATTGCAAAAGCTCAACTTAAAACGGGTGGACCTATAAGTGCATCCGCTGCTTCGAATCCTACAAAGGTAGGCCCAGCTTATGCAGGGAATATTGTTGATGTTGAAGTTGATCCCGAGACCGGTAAAGTAGATATTTTGCGATATACGGTTATTCAAGATGTTGGAACTGCTGCCCACCCTTCATATGTTGAAGGGCAACTTCAGGGTGGAACAGTCCAGGGGATTGGATGGGCGCTTAATGAGGAATATGTTTGGAGTGGTGAGGGGAAAATGGCAAACAGCTCCTTTTTGGATTACCGCATGCCAACTGCCTTTGATTTACCAATGATTGATACCGAGCTGATCGAAATTCCTAACCCAGGACATCCTTATGGCCTTCGGGGTGTAGGTGAAGTCCCTCTTGTTCCTCCGTTAGCAGCAATTGCTAATGCTGTATATGACGCAATTGGTGTACGACAGCAGCATCTTCCTATATCTCCGCAGAATGTTTTAGAGTCGCTGGGGACGATTCCGGCGGAAGAGTAGTAATTTTTATATGGCGAATATTATTATTCCGTCTCTGCTCCAGTCTTTCACGGATGGGAAGAGTCGCGTGGAAGTACCTGGTAAAACTCTTAGGCAAGCTATCGAAAACTTGGATGAGATCTACCCGGGTTTTGCCGAGCGTCTTCTTGATGAGGATGGACAGCTTGTTCCAGAAATTCTTGCATCAATAGATGGTGAGACAGCCCATTTGGGGTTGAGGCAAGGATTAGCAGAAAACAGTGAAGTTGCATTTGTACCGGCGATAGGTGGCGGTTAGATCTGAGATTTTGGTTTTTAAGATAAAACCATTACAAACTCACAAATCTTGTTATGCACGCGTATACTCCCTAAAAAAGTGTAAATAGGAGTTTTGAATGCCTGCATCAAAAAAAGATTTAGAAACTGCTCGTAAGTTATTTGAAGAAGGTGGCTGGGGTTCGGGGGATCCCTATGGTCCTGATCAATGGTTTTCAGATGATGCCGTTATGCGTGACATAGTTGGTCATGAAGATGCTTTACGTGGAAAAGATGAAATTCGGAAGTTTTGGGCATCCCAAAAGGTGGGTATCACTCTACGGGTGCCGGTTGAAGAACTGTATGTAGCCGAAGATCACCATGGGGTGGCGATCCTGTGGATGGCCTATGCCCAAATTATGGACCAGGAAAATGAAAATTACGGGAAGTGGATAACCTTTGAGGGCATGTCCAGGCTTGAATTTAATGATGCTGGAGAAGTTACTCTTGAAGTGGATTATCATCATGGACCTCAAGGCGTTACAGATTCCTGGGTTGCGCATTGGAATGAGCGCAGGGCAAGGCCATGGGAGGAGTTGGGTGCCATTACAGGTGCTTGATTTTGCATATGAGTAAATTATCTGGACGTGTTGCTTTTGTAACGGGAGCTGGTCGTTATCGTGGTATTGGTCGTGCAATAGCACTTCGGTTAGCAGAAGATGGTGCCGATGTTGTGGTTACTGGGCGACCGCGTGATCCCGCATCTTTGCCTGATCATGAAAAAGAAATAGGTTGGCTTGGTCCTGAAAGCTTGGCTCAGGAGATTCGTGATATGGGCCGCCGTTCGCTCGCCTTTGACTGCGACGTTGTTAACGTAGATGAGGTGAAAGCCGTAGTAGAACAGTCTGTTTCTGAGCTTGGAAAGATAGATGTACTGGTGAATAACGCTGCGCTTCCTAGCGAAGCAGGGGATGCACCAATATTAAGTATGACCGATGAGAATTGGTTTGGAACAGTAGATGTGAATCTTCACGGTCTCTATCACGTGATTCGTGCGGTCGGTAGGGAAATGGTTAAATCAGGAGGTGGCAGCATTATAAATATTTCTTCAACAGCTGGTCGTATTGGAATTCCGAATTACGGTGCGTATTGTGCAACAAAATGGGCTATGCATGGACTTACACAACAGTTAGCGCTTGAGCTTGCGAAAGATAATATTCGTGTGAATATTGTGTGCCCAGGTTCTACTGATACAGACATGATGGATGGTACATTTGGACGTTACGACAAAGTTGCGGGTGTTGAGCCTGGAACTTCTAAATCAAATATCAAACAGGCGTTGCTTATGAAAAGACAAGCACTTCCTGAAGAACAAGCCGCAGTTGTCTCATTTCTTGCCTCGGATGATTCTTCTTATATGACAGGCCAGGCATTGAATGTTGATGGCGGAAGTCGTATGGATTAGTGGATCGAGTTTAAAAATGAAGCTGCGTTACGTAAAAACTCTTGAACAAGTTCGTCAATTACAAAATTTATACGCAGAACCGGCTTTTGAGTCGTTTCGTTCATTGTCCGTTTCATTTGAAACAGACCCCGAGGTAATTAAAGCTGTTTTACCACCTCCGCTAGAACCAGATGAACAACCTCTGGCCTCTGCGAGTATTTCACGCATTGGGACTAGTAATACCCTGCAACCATTTGGTGCTGCAGGTCTTTCTGTACGATGTCGATATGAAAATATTGTTGGTGATTATCCACTTACCATGCCCATGTCTACAGATGCTGCTGTAATTTTTGGGCGTGAACTTTATGGTGAACCGAAAAAAGTAGCAGAAATTAATGTTTCCGAGGATGACGATACTTTTTTGGGTACAGTTCAGCGATATGGTGTGACGTATATGGAAATCCGAGGAGAAAGCTCTGAGGTTTTACAAGGAGGCGACTCGGGAATTTCAAATCGCTTTTACTTTAAATATATGCCAGCACCGGACGGGGTTGGATTTGATAATGATCCTGTTCTTGTGCGGGTTCGGCATACTGGCTCTACCCGGAGAGTTGAACGTTTAGAGGGTGATCTAATTTTGAGAGAGTCAGAGCATGATCCTGTGGTGGATGTTCCGATACTTGATATTAAGACTGTGATGTATTCAGAAGGTGATACGTATACGCATGGGGAGATTCTCGATCGGGTGCCGGGAGAAAGCTTTTTACCGTATATGTTTGGAAAGGTTGATGATCTCGAGTTATTAGCCCGTGAGGGAGTGCTTGAGAGCGAGTAAGCCGTATGCAGTTCGGTATTGTTGTTACTAGTACTACAGAGCTTCGAGAGCATTTGATTGATCTGGATGCGTCGTTGATAGATACGCTTTATGTAGTCGATCACCCTTCATTTGCAGAACCAGATCCATGGACTTTTTTGGCATGGGTAGCGGGGCAAACCAAGAGGATTCGACTGGGAACACATGTTACCGGTGCTCCTTTCCATCATCCAGTTTCTCTTGCCAGGCAGGTTACAGCAGTAGATGTACTGAGTGGTGGTCGCGTGACGTTAGGAATTGGGACGGCATACGAGCATGCAGATTTCGAACCATATGGGTTTGAAATGCTTAATTTCAGTGGTCGTGTTCAACAAATGCAAGAGACAATTGAAATTCTGAAGTCTTTATGGACCAAAGAGAATACAGTTTTTTCAGGTGAGTATTTTCAATTGTTGGGCGGTGCAACTTTCGTACCAAAACCTGTGCAAAAACCAACAATTCCAATTATCGTTGGTTTGAACAAACCGGGTAAAGTTTTAGAAGTAGCTGTTAGGCATGCCGATGGGATTAATACTTGGCAATTGGGGCCTGAGCAAATTGCTGAAATTGGTTTAGCAGTACTTGAAAATTGTGAAAAGGTTGGTCGTAATCCTGACACCTTTGCAATAACCGCTGATTTAATTTTTGCACGTGATCAAAATATGGAAGTAGCTGACCAAATAGCGGGTCAGATTGCAAGCATGGCACGTTCTTGGGGCCGTTCTGAACAAGTTACACAATGGGATCATTCAGGAGTTCTTTACGGAGATGCTGAGCATATGCTGGATCAGATAGAGGTTTTTAAAAGTGTCGGGGTTTCTGAGATTGCTGTTTCAATAAGTTCGATTGAGGATGCACTTTGGTTTAACGAAAATGTTTTAAGGAAGCTCTGAACGGTTAGCCGGGCAGTGCCTTCACCTAAAGGTTCTTTAGATTAATAAAGGATTAGGACCGTGACAGTTCGATACATTCACCATCTTCAACTTGGATTACACGTGTGGCAACTTCACGCATTAACAAGTTGTCATGACTCGCGCAGACAATAGTTCCTT
>JAKUNN010000018.1 GCA_022451885.1 Dehalococcoidia bacterium
ATTGAAATTGCATCAACAGGACATTCTGAAACACATAAATCACAGAGGATACACTCGTCCTCTTGGGTGTTTAGAATTGTTGCGTGCATTTCGGGTTCCCGTTCAAAAATGTCGACCGGGCATATTTGAACACATTCACGGCACTTTTCCTCGTTAGCACATGCGTCAGAGTTAATTATTACATCGATGAATACGCCCATAGGGATAGCGTAGCAGGTATTCTGTTAGTATCGTTTTGTGGTTTATTTGAGATGAAAGACGTTACAGGTGTGATTGATGCGCACACGCATATATTCCCTCCTTATCAAATTAAAAACAGAAAAAAACTGTTAGAGATCGATAAAGGATTTGCAGAATTATACAGTGATCCAAAAGCACGACTTGCTGATGCAGATCAACTTTTAGAAATCATCGAGGATGATTTTTTTAGTGGGGCGGTAGCTGCGGGGTTTGCCTTTTCGGAAGAATCTGTTGCTCGTGCGCAAAATGAATATCTCTTGGAAGTGGCTCAGGGAAATCCTTCGATTATACCCTTCGTAAATATTAATTTGCGTTGGGATAATTGGGTTCTTGAGGCAGAACGGCTTTTGAATCTAGGTGCTCGTGGCTTTGGTGAACTGCGACCAGGTACTCAAAATTGGAATCCTTTAGATGTTGAAGCGAAGCGTCTATATGAACTTGCCAACGATGCCAATGTGCCCTTGCTATGGCACAGTAGTGAACCTTTTGGACACGTTTACCCAGGTAAGATGGGGGGGATCGCTCCTGATTCTTTGTTAATGTGTGCCACAGAGTACCCGGAAGTCATCATGATTGGTGCACATCTTGGCGCAGGAGCCCCCTTTTTTTTACAGATGCCTGAAATTAGGCGTTCTCTACCAAATCTTCTTTTCGATACTGCGGCAGCTCCATTGTTATATGGTGATCGTTGTGTTGCTCGTCTCGTAGATTTAGTTGGTGTTGACCGTGTTCTTTTTGCTTCAGATTTTCCTTTAAGGAACCCAATAAAGGATTTTGAGCTTGCAGTTGAAGATCTCAGTGAAAAAGATGCGTATGCAATCGGTGCATTGAACGCGAGAAGGGTATTATTAACTAATGACTAGACCTACTACTTCACCATCCCGTTTGTTCATTGCCGTGTTAGTACCTGCAACTCTTAGAGAAGAAATTATGAATATGATTTCTGAATTACGTGATGTTAGTGGAGATGATGTCCGCTGGATCAACGAGCAAAATTTACATATAACGCTTAAGTTTTTTGGTGAAATAAAAAGTGAAAAATTGCCTGCTATGCGACTTGCCTTACGAGAAGCTACTGCACGGCACGCGCCATTTTCTCTTGAGTTAGCTAATATTGGAACTTTTGGGGGACGTGAAGGTTTGCGTGTGATGTGGGTGGCGGTTGCAGGGGAGATTCTTCGATTAGAGGCATTGACTGCTGATATGAATGTTGCATATTCAGTTCTAAATTTTGAAAGGGATCAGCGTCCTTTTAAACCACATCTCACTTTTGGTCGAGTTCGCGACAGTGTTTCGACTCGAAGGCGCGCTGAGCTTGAAGTTGCAGTAGGTAAAGTTGAAATGCCTGATCTGCTTTGGCATATTAATGCGGTTAGCTTGATACGTTCGACACTTACCCCAAAAGGGCCTACATACGAGATAATCGAGACAGTAGATTTAATTCCTCCTCATCCAGATAGTTAACTATATTGGTGCATAAGCAAAACAATTGAGTTTCATAGGAGATTGAATATGGCAGGACAAGAAAAGCCAGTACCGTCTGAAGAGGAAGTCCGTAAATATTTTGAGACTTGTTCAAATTGGGGTAGGTGGGGTCCCGATGATGGTGCAGGAACGGTTAATCTAATTACGCAGAGTAAAAGACTCGAAGCAGCATCACTGGTTCAGACCGGCAAAACAGTTTCTTGTTCTTATCCGCTTAACCCCCGTGGTGGTCCAGGCAACCTCAACCCGTTTCAGCATTTTATGCGCTTCACAGAACAAGTTTCTATGGACTATATAGGTTTGGTTTTTCATGGGTATGCAACTACACATGTAGATGCGTTGTGCCATATTTTTTGGGAAGGGAAGATGTGGAATGGGAAGCCTGCAAGTGAGGTTACATCTATAGGTGCAAAGTCTGGTTCTGTTGACGCTTGGAGCCAAGGGATTGTTACTCGTGGAGTACTTTTAGATATCCCGCGTCTCCGTGGTGTTGACTACGTAAGTGTTGATGAGCCTATACGAGGCTTTGAGCTGGAAGAAGCAGCAAAAAGTGAAGGTGTTGAATTGCGTCCGGGTGATGCAATTTTAGTGCGAGGGAATCGGATCGGATATTTAGAAAATAACCCTGAGGCTGTTCCTGGAGTTCCACCATCACCAGGTTTACAAGTGGATTGCATACCCGTGCTTAAGCAATATGACGCTTCAATCTTGGTTTGGGATATGCTGGATCATCGACCAACACCGTACAGTATGTTTGAAGATCCACCTGCGCCGGGGGGGCCGCTTCATATTCTTGCAATTGTTTATATGGGGTTACCTCTTTTAGATAATGCTTTCTTGAATCCTTTAGCTGAAGCATGCGCCGAGAGGAACTGTTGGGAATTTATGTTCACAGTGAATCCGTTAAATATACGGGGAGGCACAGGATCACCTGTTAATCCTATTGCAATCCTGTAGTTTTTTACTTAAGAAGCATTTGTTTCAATAAATTCTAAACAGCGGCGCCAAGCATCTTCCGAAGCTTGTGCGTGTTCGGTATATGTGCGATCAAAGAAGCTGTGCGGTGCATTTTCGTATACCACAACTTCATGTGTAACTTCTGCACCTTGAAGTGCTACGCGTAATTGTTCAATGCTTTCTTCAGGGATATGAGGATCATCTCCTCCCATTAATGCTAATACTGGAGCTTGCATTTCATTTGCTCGTTGTGCCGGTCCAGGAGCACCGTTGAGGCCTTGTCCTGGCATTCCGTAAAATCCTATGCATCCAGATAAACCATGTCCGCTGGCAGCTTGTAACCATGAATTGGAACCGCCAAAACAGAATCCGACAGTAAAGACTGATTTGCATGCTCCACCTTCAGGTGAACGTAACCAGTCAATGGATCTTCCTACATCCTCTGAAATTGTTTCGCCAGTAGTTTGAGGAATATGTTCCATGAACGGGAACTCGGCATCGCGTTTTGAAACGCCTGCTGTTCGCCCAAAATAGTCAAATGCTAGTGAGTTGTGACCTACTTCTGCAAATCGAAGTGCAAGTTCTTCGTAGAAATGAAATAGACCACGGACATCCGGCAGTACGACAACTCCTACTCCAGATGGGTTATCCGATCGTGCACCAAATGCTGCAAAATTAGTTCCGTCGTTAGATTGGAGTATTAGATCTTCAGAATCTACTGATGCCCCTGCTATTTTTGGAATCGCTGGCTCTGCTTCATATCGAAAACACATAGTTTTACCCCCGTTGATATCATACTAACTGAATGTAGGTGGAGCTGTTAGTAGGAAGTTTAGTCTTTACGTATGAAAAAACTGGTATTTCCAAAACCGTTTTTAAAATGGGCGGGCGGTAAAACTAATCTCTTGGGACAGTATGAACCTCTTTTCCCAGAGTGGTCTGGTGATTACTTCGAGCCGTTTATTGGCAGTGGTGCTGTTTTTTTCTATTTGAGTGCAAGACCAGAGGAACGAAATTACTATTTATCCGATCTTAATCAAGAGATTGTAGATGCATTTTGTGCGGTGCGAGATGACGTAGAAGGCGTAATTAAATTATTGGCGAAGCATCAACAACTTCATTCCAAAGATTATTTTTATCAGGTGCGCGGACTTGTACCACAAAATTTATCTGCACTTGAAAAAGCAGCGAGAACTATTTATCTAAATAAGACATGTTTTAATGGGCTTTACCGAGTAAATAAGAAGGGTGAATTCAATGTTCCTATGGGAAATTATAAGAAACCCTCGATTTTACAGATAGAAACCCTGAAAGCGGCGAGTCGTGCTCTATCTTCTGCTGATCTTTCTACAGGGCATTACTCAGTACTAGTAGATAAGGCACAAGCGGGTGATTTTATTTATCTGGATCCTCCGTATCACCCGCTATCAAAAACAGCGATGTTTACTAATTACGTCGCGCAAGCATTTGGTGAAAAGGATCAAATAGAATTGGCTGAGGTTGCGAATGCTCTTTCTAAGAAAGGGTGTTTAGTTATGGAGAGTAATTCCAACACTGATTTCATAAAGGATCTTTATAAGGGTTTTAAGATCCAAGAAGTTTGGGCTCGGCGCTCCATCAATCGTGAAAAATCTAAAAGAGGTGCAATAACTGAACTTGTTGTAACGAATTTTTGAAGTTGCTAGTCTTTTGATATGAGTATCTTTGCAAGAGAAAATATGTTCCAGGTATTTGCTGGGATTGTTGTTATATTCATTAGCCTTACATTGTTTTTAATTTGGTGGCTTACTGGTGGTGGATCTTGGCTTTTAGATGCATACCTTCGATAGGACGGCATTAGTGTAGGGAAGTTAGTTTTTTTTATCAGAAAGTGGTCTAGTCAGAGTAAATAATAGTTTTTTTAATTTTTAAAACTGTTATAATTGGCTCACTAAACTAAACAGATCAAGACACCCTCACTTGCCAATTCTTTGGGTTAAGCCGGTAAGTGAGGGTTGTTTTTATTTCACTCATTCTGACAAATGTATTAAATCTTGGTAAATAAGAAGCCAAATGAAGCCGCTCAAATTCTTTGGCTGTAATTCATTTTTTTCATCGGTCTGCGTATTTTTGGTTAAGTAGTAACGAGTTGTTTCGTGAAGCAAAGAAACTAGATCAGCGCTGTCTGTAGTCCAGGTAGGTAGGTTTTCAAGAAGCCCGCTAGCTCTTGCCTGAACACCTGCGGGAAAATAGCTTGCTTCTAAAATTTTAATGAGAGGGTTTGGTACGGGAATTCTTGTGATTCTTTTTGTCCCATTAGTCCCATTTTTGAGAGCAACAATAGTGCTGCTAATCCACCAGACATGCCCTGCTTCTTGAACGAATTCTTCAGTCCGGAATTGATAGGGTCCTGTGACGTACAAGGGGCCAAAGGATTGTAGCCATTCTGTAATAAGACCATCAGTCGGATGATTTTCTAAGTAATCCACAAAAAGGGTTTTGAGTTGATGATGTAAAGGGGGGTCAATTGTATTAGGACAATATTCAATGCTTCCCATAGGTTCTGAGCGCATGTGCAAAGTTGCACCAATAAGCTCGTTTCCTGAAATCACTGCATTTGTCCACTTGTCCCATTTCCATTGAAGATCCATTTGAAGGTTCACCACATGTGCAAAGTGTAATCGTAAAAATACTTACGTCACTCTTACTACGACTACCACAATCAATGCGACCAGTATGGGTATCCATAACCAAAAAGTCATGCCAGCTTTATTTGGTAGATATTTTTTTAAATTACGGAGTTTCATATTTGTCAGTTATAACAAACTGTCGCCTAAGTTTCTTGGACGTTGCTTTTTCGGTTTAAGTCGAAGCTGCAGTGCATGTTTCCTAGAAAGGGGGGTCTCTGTTGGGGACTACTCTTCGGGAGCCTTTTCGCCTTGAGTTTCCGCTATGAGCTCCTCCCTACTTCGCATTTTGACGCGGGGCAGGAACAAGCCTATTACAAAGCCCACTGCGACAATTCCTACTCCTATGAGGAAGAGGTCGGTCACTGACTGTCCGAGCGCAAGCTGCGCGTTGTTGATCACGGTCTCCGCTGCTCCTGGGCTCTGTTTTTCGATGTGTGCTGTGAGGTTTTTCAGTGAGTCAGGACTTAGCAGGCGTTGTGGATCGTTCAGCAGTTGGCTAAATTCTGGGGCTATTGCGTTTTCAAGGTTCGATTGAAATTTGCTTGCCAACAGCGAGCCAAGGATAGCTACCGAGAATGTGCCTCCGATTTGCCGAAAGAAATTAACCGAGGCTGTTCCTACTCCGAGTTGTGAGTGGGGCAATGCGTTCTGCACTGCCAGCTGGAATGTAGGCATCCAGAACCCCATACCAAGGCCCAGAAGGATCATGTAGCCTCGTGTGCTCCAAGGAGAGGATGTCTGCTCTAGCGTTGAGAGTAGGTAGAATCCAGTGATCAAAGCTATGCCTCCCAGTATCGCTAATAATCGGAGATCTCGTCCCCGGCTCAGCAGCTGGCCAGTCACTACCGACCCAAAAACCATCCCAAGCATCATTGGCATTATTACGAGGCCGGTGTTCGTCGCAGGGAAGCCCTGCACTCCGATTAGGAATAGCGGCAAGAATTGCAACGCGCCGAACATACCTGCACCCAGCACCATCGTTGTAAGCACCGAAACGGCGTAAACTCGGTTTCGGAATAGGTGTAACGGGAGAACTGGTTCCTGCGTGCGGCGAGCCTGCATCACAAATACCATTAGCAATACCGCTGCCGTGGCCAGTGACGCGATAACAGGTAGATCTCCCCACTCGTATTGGTTACCAGCCCAGGATAGGCCAAGCAGCAGTGGTACGGTAACGCCCACGAGGAGTGCTGCCCCAACCCAGTCTATAGAAGATTTCCCCTGTTTTCGGAACCATGGCATCCCAAAGCCAACTAGTGCCAGTGCTGTTATTGCTACTGGAATGTTGATATAAAAAATCCAGCGCCAGGTGAGGTGATCTGTGAGGGCTCCCCCTGCTAGTGGTCCGATGATGCTTGCTATTCCGAATGTTGCCCCGAATAGTCCTAACCAGCGCCCGCGATCTTTCGGTGCGAATAGGTCTCCTACCGACGTGAAGGATGTTGTCATGATGAGACCAGCCCCCACACCTTGCACTGCTCGGAAGGCGATCAAGTAGGTCATATCCGCTGCTGCGCCACACAACCAAGAGCCAGTTACAAAGATGATGATTCCGGCAAGAATGAACGGTTTCCGTCCATACATGTCCGAGAGTTTTCCAACTATCGGCACGAATGCCGTCGAGCTCAACATGTAGGCGGTGAAGGGCCATACGTAAAGATCTAGATTGCCCAGGTCTTCCACGATGCGTGGCAGTGAGACAGTCACGATGGTTTGATCCAGTGCCGCTAGGAACATTGTTGAGAGAATGCCGGCTAGGATCAGTACTTTTCGCCGTATTGGTAAATCCATCCCTGGTGGGAGTTCGTCCCCCTCTGGTCCCTGTCCTCCTCCCATTCCCATCATGCGCATATCAATAGTCCTTACTTAGTGAGCTTAAATACGTTCACTTTCACTATAAGTGCAACTTATATAATGACAAAACTAGACGTATTTCCCCCTTTTTTACTACCTTTCTTGTTTTTACTGCCTAGAAACGCACATACTTTCATATGACTGATTTAACAGATGTACAAAATTATTTTCCAGAGCGTGCAATGGTTGTTGTTGCACATCCAGATGATGCAGAATTTATGGTCGCGGGTACTGTTGCAAAATGGGCGAAGCACGGTTGTATTGTTTCGTATGTGGTCATTACTAATGGAAATAAAGGTACAGAAGATCGGACCATAACATCGGATCAGCTTGCAGAAATTAGAGAAGCAGAGCAGCGTGCTGCTGGTTTGGTTTTAGGTGTCAAGAATTTTGAGTTTCTTGGTTATGAGGATGGTTATCTGGTTCATACGCTTGATTTGCGTCGTGATATCACTCGGCTAATAAGAAAATACCAACCGGAGGTAGTGTTTTGCTTTGATCCTACTGCTCGTTTTCTATGGGGAACATATACGAATCACCCGGATCATAGGGCTAGTGGTGATGCTACTGTAGATGCTATTTTCCCTAGCGCACGCGATCATTTAACTTTTCCGGAGCTATTAGATGAAGGGTTAGATACGCATAAAGTGAAACAATTGTGGATGGGTTCAACTGAAAACCCGAATGTATGGGTAGACATTTCGGAGACCCTTGAAGCTAAGAAAGATGCTTTGCTTGAACATCCTAGTCAAATTGGACCTGAAGTTGTGGATTTTATTGGAGTTATGTCGGCAATGCAGGCAAGTGAACAATCGTTTGAACATGCTGAATCGTTCCGTCGAATTATTTTTGATCAACCACGTACTGCTACTCCCGGTGGCTAGTATCTAATTTGTTGAGAGCTAGGGCTGCGGCACCAAGTAAGCCGCAATTCTCACCTAATTGAGTTTCTATAATTGGGGTTTGTTGTGCCGGGCCATACTTTTGAATTCGTATTATTTTATGTAAGGGTTCAATTAGCAAATTACCCATATTTAACAGGCCTCCGCTTAAAGTTACGATGTCTGGGTTTAAGGTATTGATAAGGGAAACGAGTCCTAGTCCAATTAATTGCCCCCCCTTCTGAATTGTTTCAATCGCTGCTTTTTCATCCTTGATGGCTGCGGCATATAACATTTTGGCGGTTGGTTTCTGGCCTTCGGCAATAGATTCTAATATAGGAGCTTGTCCCTCGGAGATGAGTGCTTGGGCTTGATCAGCGAAGGCGGAGCCACTGGCAAGTGTTTCTAAGCACCCCTTGGATCCACATTTACATTGCTTTCCTGATGGATTAAAAACAAGATGTCCTATTTCCCCAGCTAAGCCATCTTTACCCTTGTACAGTTTCCCATCAATTATTATCCCACCACCTATACCTGTTCCAAGAGTGGCATGCAGTGTATTGCGATATCCTTGAGAGGCTCCAAATGTGTACTCCCCTAGAGCTGCCGCGGATGCATCATTTTCAATAACTACTGGTATATTGAATTGGTTTTCAATTATTTCCCCAAGTGGAAGATTTTCAAAGCCTGGAATATGTGGTGAAAAAACAATCTTTTTCTGCGTTGAATCCACTAATCCAGCAGCAGCTATCCCTATAGCCAAGGGTTTTTCAGGGGCTGAAGCGATTATTTTCTGAAATTGACCCGTAATTTTTTCTATTATTAGTTGATTTGTGTCTGAAAAAGACGTTTTTTCTATATGTTGCGTCAGAATTTTTCCATGCGTTTCGATTAAGGCAACCCGCAGGTTGGTACCTCCAAAATCACTACCAATTACAATTCCCATTTTCTTATCGATCTTTTGAGATGTATTCAAGGTATCCAAAAATCATTGGTTTGGGTACTAGTTTTTTTTAGCTATAGTAGTACTGTGGAAGTTGGCTTAATGATAGAGGGCCAGAATGGCCTTACGTGGGATCGCTGGATCCATATTCTTGCTTTAGCTGAACGACTTAAATTTCCAAGTTTATTTCGGTCCGATCATTATTTTGTACGTGATAAGCAGCAAGATTCTTTAGAAGCTTATTTGTCATTTGTGCTTGCAGCCCGTGAGACAAAAACTCTACGTTTTGGACCTTTGGTTACTCCTGTAACTTTTCGTAATCCTGTAAATGTTGCCCGTATGGCTGCCCAACTTGATGTATTAAGTGGTGGTCGTTTTGTGATGGGCCTTGGCGCTGGATGGAATGAATCAGAGCACCGCACCTATGGCTTGAACTTTCCGCCTGCTAAAGAGCGTTATGATCGGTTGGAGGAGTCAATTCAACTTTCTAAAGCATTATGGAGTGATGAAAATGCTACTTTCCAAGGTAAGTATTACCACATTGATTCCGCTACTTCTCTTCCGCGTCCACTACAAAGTTCCATACCAATCCTTATTGGTGGAGTAGGTGAATATAGGACCTTGGGTATTGCTGCACGCTATGCTGATGAGTGGAATGCGGTGACCGTTACTGTTGAGGAATATGGACGAAAGAGGGATATTTTTGACGGGCATTGTGAAATGGTTGGCAGAGATCCTGCATCTATCCGCCGTTCGATGATGGTTTTTGGGATTGTTGGACATTCCTTAAAAGACCTAGATAATCTTACGAAACAAGTTATGCCTATTTTTGGTGCTGATGTGGAAGGTTCACCAGCAGAATTTCGTAAAAGTATGAAATCAAGAGGTGTATTTTCAGGATTAACTTCTGAAGTTATTGATCAACTTGGGGTTCTCGCAAATCTTGGGCTGGATGAAATGATTTTTCAACATGTTGTATATGATTTAGATGAAGTTCCTGAATATTTAGCTGCTGAGATTGCTCCAAAAACCTTAATTCTTTAGGTTTTCATTTGCTAATTTATTTGACTTGCATGTAGTTCCAAATCTGACATTTTAAACATAGGTCGTTTCTTTTTAGGGGATTTCTATGACTGTAGTTACAGTGTTCGGAGCCTCAGGTTATGTTGGTTCAAATCTCATTCCTGAACTTTTAAAATCTGATTATGTAGTTCGTGCAGTTGCACGGAACAAAGAAGTACTGGAATCAAGATTTTGGACAGGAGTTGAATTATTTGAAGCTGATGTTTTGAACTCGTCCTCCTTAGCCTCTTCCTTGGAAGGAACAGATATTGCAGTTTATTTGATACATTCGATGTCTGCAGGTTCAGAGTTTGAAGAACTTGATCGGGTTGCTGCCTTAAATTTTGCTAAAGAAGCTGAACTTCATAATGTTAAAAGAATAATTTATTTAGGAGGGATTCAACCTCCAGATGAAGAGGCTTCAATTCATCTTAAGTCTCGTGCAGAAACTGGTGATTGTCTTCGACAGGGCTCGGTTCCTGTGACCGAACTTCGTGCTGGAATGGTTGTGGGAGCGGGTTCGGCAGCTTTTGAGGTGATTAGGGATATTGTCTATCATTTACCAGTAATGATTACCCCTCGATGGGTAAGTTCACGTTCCCAGCCGATTGCTCTGAACGATCTTCTTTGGTACTTAGCTGAAGTGATTGGATCGAGTGAAACTACAGGAAATACTTATGACTTGGTCGGACCGGAAATATTGAGATACAGTGACTTGATCCACTATTTTGCCGAAGAAGTAGGTTTAAAAAGGTATTTAATTCCTGTCCCTGTGATATCACCTCGGTTATCTTCCTATTGGTTGGACTTAGTTACTGCAGTACCTGCGAACGTTGCACGTCCGTTAATTGATGGTTTGAAACATGACTTACTTGCATCTGGAAAGGATATTGAAAGTATTCTTCCTCGGAAACTTACCTCTTATCGTGATGCGGTTCACGTGGCTATGGAAAGTGAAAGAAGTGCGGAAATGCCTGCAAGATGGACGGAGGGTGCAATACATTTTGGGGGGTTACGTCAGGCAGATTCTTTTTACAGTAAGAAAGAAATTGCTCAAGAAGAAGTAAATGTACGGGGAGAAGATTTATGGAATCAAGTTCGGTCAGTAGGTGGGGATACTGGTTGGCATGCTTTTAATTGGTTGTGGAAACTTCGAGGCATATTAGATCGACTTTTGGGAGGAATTGGAAGCCGGCGTGGTAGGCGTCACCCTACAGCAATACGTGTGGGCGATGCCATTGATTTTTGGAGAGTAATAGCTGTTGATCCTGGGAGACGACTCACACTAATGGCTGAGATGAAATTGCCTGGTTCTGCAATTCTGGAATTTACTGTAGAGGAGCTACAGAAGGGAGCAAGACTTACAACTACTGCTTATTTTCACCCAGCCGGAGTATTAGGTATCTTGTATTGGTATATTTTGGCACCAATACATCCTTTAATTTTTAAGGGTATGACAAGATCGCTAGCAAGAAAAGCAGTCCAGAAGTTTGAATCGTCTGTAAGTTAATCAGAAATTTTTGGGGAATAATTAATACCAAGTCTCTTTAAGTTTNGAANTAATATTTCTTCGGTGGCTAGGCCAGGATGAACCGTTACTAGTATCCCCTCCGAATCAATAAAAACTGTGTAGGGTAATCCTTGAAGGCCATATTTCATTCCTATTTCTCCAGTTCGATCTAAGGCAGCAGTGTAAGTAGCGTTGAAAAGATCGAGGATTCCGACTGCTCGTATAGCGTCTTCTGCGAAGTTAATTCCTATAAAAGTTACCTGTCCATTAAGTTGTTGTGACGCTTTTTCAAAATCTGGTATTTCTTCTCTGCAGGGGCCACACCAGCTGGCATAGAAGTTGAGAATGATAGGTTTTCCATAATAATCGGCGAGTTTCACTAATGCCGATTCATTACGAGCATTTTCCAGTGCAAAGATTGGTGCGGTTTTTCCAATTTTAGCAATTGTTCCGTCTAATGAACCTAAAGCAGCATTATTTTCGCGGGAATCTTCTTCGAGGAATAGCCAAATAGTCAGTGTAATTAAACAACAAATTACCAACACTAATAGAACTCGGCCGATCCTTTGTTTTGTTGGGTTATTGGTAGCTGGCGAAAATACACTGCTTAATTTGGTGAGTGATTTAGTAATTTTCTGCATTCTAATCCCGCTTGATTAATGAGTTATAGCAGGAAACTTATAACTCTATGGAGTAATTATCTATTTTATAGTTAATTTAGATTCCCGTTCCGTAACCGTATGCTACGATCACCATCCGTTGCCGTGTCTGTAATATTTGGCTACGACACCTTTTGTAAGGAGAAATGTTTTGATGAATATTGTCGTTTGCGTTAAGCAAGTGCCCGATCCTGAAACGCCTGCGTCGCAATTTGCCGTCGATGAGGCTGCCAAACGTGTAATTCCAGCGCAAGGAATTGCTCCTGTTGTAAATCCCTATGATCCTCAAGCAACTGAGGCTGCTTTACGGCTTCGAGATGCAGCTGGGGAAGGTACCATAACGGTTATTAGCCTTGGCCCTGACTCTGCTCGAGATGCAATTAAACATGCTTTGGCCATGGGTGCGGATGAAGGAATTCTTCTTAGTGATCCTAGTTTTGAAGGAATTGATAATTTCCAAACAGCTGCCATTCTTGCAGAAACTATAAAAAAGGTTGGAATTCCAGATCTTATTCTTATGGGGCGTGCCGCTGCTGACTGGGATATGGGTGTAGTGCCTATAGGTGTTGCTCAGCTTTTGGATATACCATGCGTGACTGTTGCAAAAGCAGTGGAGGTTGGTGATGGGAATATAACAGTTGAACGTGTTCTTGATGATGGGTTTGAAACAGTCGAAACAACGCTGCCAGCTGTAGTTTCTGTTTCTAATGAATTTGGTGAACCACGTTATCCACAACTTAGGCAAATAATGTTAGCTGCCAAGAAGAATGTAGAAGTGTGGGATAAAGAATCTTTAGGACTTGATCCTGCAAGTGTTGGTAGTGATAACAGATTGCTTGCACTCGAGGCGTTATATGTTCCTAAGGTCGAAAGCAATGTAGAAGTTATCCAGGGTGACTCTCCTGAAGAAAAAGCTCGTAATCTTGCTCTTAAATTACGAGAAGCAAAATTGATATAAAGGATTTTAAAATGTCTGCAATTCTGGTTATTGGTGAATTAAATGAAGGGGTTGTTGCCTCTCACACTTTTGAACTCTTGGCTGCTGCACGTAGTCTTTCTGATGCTGGAGGTGGTGATGTACACGCTCTGGTTCCAGGAGATAGTTCCGTAGGTCAGTCACTTTTTGGAGGAGGCGCAGATGCAGTGCATGTTGCTACGAATCAACTATTACAGACTGAACTTACTGTTGATGCGTTTTTGCCGCCGGTTCTTAATGTAATTGAGAATACTGGTGCTGATATTGTACTGATTGCTCAAACAGCTTTTGGAAGGGATTTCGGTCCTGCATTAGCCTTTAATTTAAAGGCTGCAGTTGCTATGGAATGTACTGGCTTAACGCTAGATGGTGGACGTCTGCAAGCTACACGGGCCTGCTATGGTGGTAGTGCACGTGCGGAAGTAAAGTGGGGTAGTTCTGTACAAATTGTGACCATTAAGCCTAAAACTTTGGATGCATTAGCTACTGATGATTCCCGGAGTGGCGAGGTTACTGAGGTTAGTGAAGTAGGTGAGGCGCGTGTAAAGATCCTCGGTACTGAGAAAGCCGAAGCGACAGGTATTCGTCTTGAAGATGCAGAAGTGGTTGTTAGTGGAGGTCGTGGGCTAGGTGAACCGGAAGCTTTTGGAATATTGGAAGAGCTTGGCAATTTACTCAATGGTGCAACGGGAGCTTCTCGTGCTGCTTGCGATCTTGGTTGGTATCCCCCTTCACAACAGGTTGGATTAACTGGAAAAACTGTCACACCGAATCTTTATATAGCTGTAGCAATTAGTGGTGCTAGCCAGCATATGGCCGGGATGTCGGGTTCGAAGAACATTGTTGCAATTAATCGAGATGAAGACTCAAATATGGTGCAATCTAGCCGTTTTGCAGTTATCGAAGATTATAAAAAAGTGATACCTGCTTTAATTGAAGAGATTAAGAATCTTGGTTAGGTAGCCGTTCTTTTCGATTTATAATGGAGCCTTCGGTCGGATTCGAACCGACGACCTACGCATTACGAATGCGTTGCTCTTCCAACTGAGCTACGAAGGCCGGTCCATCGAGACTTCTTCACTGCGTGATAAGTACGATACATGATTATTGCGAAATACAGCCGTATGTTTAACTAGAAATTCCAGGAGGTATTTCTTGTCTTGATTGTGCGGATTCTGGAGCAACACTGACCTCCAGTAATTCTGCAATATCAAAAGCTTCAATAGTGCGAGCGTTTTCATCTGGCTGGACTGCTGGAATTCCATCCTCGAACATTTGAATGCAGAATGGACACGCGGTTGCAACTATTTGTGCTCCAGTATTGGCAGCTTCCGCAGTACGGAGATGATTGACACGGGTTCCCTGTTCTTCTTGCCACATATTACCGCCGCCAGCTCCACAACATAGACCTTTTTCTTGATTCCTAGGCATTTCTACTAGTTCTACATTTGGGACTGCTTCTAATAGTTGCCTCGGAGCATCATAAATACCATTTCCGCGGCCAAGATAGCAGGAATCGTGATATGTAATTGTTTTGTCATTTTCCATTGCTTTAGGCTGTAATTTTCCACGTTCTACTAATAACCTTAAAAATTCTGCATGATGTGTTACTTCATAGCGACCTTCGAAGTCTGGGTACTCATTTGCAAATGTATTAAAGCAATGTGGGCATGAGGTAATAACTCGTGTTACGCCAAGTTCGTTAAAGGATGAGGTGTTTGCTTCCGCCAGGGTTGCGTACAAAAATTCATTTCCTAAGCGACGAGCCGGATCTCCCGTACATGTTTCTTGTTGACCAAGAACTCCAAAACTGACATCTGATTCTATTAGGAGTCTTACAACAGATTTCGTAATGGACATATTACGTTCAACGAGTGCCCCAGAACACCCTACCCAATAGAGGTATTCTTGAGAACCATCAAATATTGGTACATTAATGCCTTCCGCGCTTAATTGTTCCATCCATGTTTCTCTTGTGAGCTGAGTTCCTTTCCACGGGTGTCCACGCTGCTCGATATTTTCCAAGGCCTCTTGAGCTGATCCGGGTATACGTGCTTGTTCCATTACGAGATAACGTCGCATATCTACAATTGAAGGCACATGTTCGATCATAACTGGGCATTCTTGTACACATGCCATACACGTTCGGCATGCCCACAGAGATTCGTCTTTTATATACCCACCTACTAGCTCACTATCTAATTCTTCCTCTACCGTTTTTCCTGCAATAAGCAGTGGGCCAGCATGGTTCATGTAAGTTTTCATATCCTGCACAATTGCCATTGGGGATAATGGCTGTCCCGCAGTGTAGGCAGGACAAACCTCAGTACAACGTCCACATCGCACACAGGTATCTGCATCAAAGAGTGCTTTCCAAGTAAAGTCTTGCACTTTTCCGGCACCAAGACTTAAGCCCTGTTCCATTAACTCTTCAAAGTCCCCCATTGGCTCTAGATATGCTTGGGGTTTTGGGTTTTTAAAAAATGCGTTTAGTGGAGCTAGAACGATATGTCTGAACTTTGTTAATGACAGAAGGCCTAGTAGTGTGAATGCGCCAACAACATGTACCCACCAAAAGACTACATGTACGTTAAGAAGGACGCTTTCGCTTAGACTGCTAAATATTTTTGCGATTACCCACCCGGCAGGTGACCAGTAAGACCAAAGTTCATTACCTGCAGGAATTTCACTACCTCCAATTCGGAAGCCTTCAACCAAAATTCCTGTAAAAAGGACGAAGCCCAACAGCCCCACGACTAAAGCATCTTCGTTACTTCGGCGATCCCAAGTGAGTTTTTTTGGTGTCATAGGTCCATAACGACGGTAAATAGCCATGCCCACGCCGATCAAACCAATGATTCCAAAAACGTCACCGACAAGGCTATATCCTAAATAAACTCCGCCAGTTAGGAAGGCATGTTCTGCACTTTTTCCTACGAGAAGTGGGAGATAATCGTCAATCGCAAGAAAGAGAGTTACCAAAGTTAGTACAGCAAAACTGGAATAGATGCACCAGTGCATTATGCCGGCGTACCGATCATTTTTAACTCTGCTGGTTCCAGCTCCCATGGTTAAAGCATTTGTGAGCCGAGCCCCAAAATCCTGGAAGATATTTGCTGGTTTTCCTAATCGCCAGATTCTTAGGCGTTGCAAAAAAGCGATCGCAATTGCAGCCACTGCTATTCCGAAAATAAAGTACATAATTGCAAAACCTTGGATGTTGAAGAAGACTTCTCTATGAGCCTCTTCGATTCTTGCAGTTTCTAATGCACCTATAGCGATCACAATTGATATGGGGATCAGCAATCCTCCGAAACTTATTCTGAGCCGCGTTCCTCGGTCGTTATCGCTGGAGACTTTATTTTGTTCGCTCATACGTTCGCTCATACGTTATCGCTTATTGCTTCTCCATAATCTTTTCGTAAATCATTTTTGAGTACTTTCCCCATTGCATTGCGCGGTAATTCATTAACTATTCCAATGTATTGTGGCGCTTTGAATGAAGCAAGGTTACTTTTGCAGTATTCAGTGACTTCCTCTTGAGTCATTTTAGCATCAGGTTTTAGGACTAGAATCGCTTTCACAACTTCACCCCATTCTGTATCAGGTACGCCTATAACAGCGGCTTCTTCAATCTGCGGATGATCCTCGAGGCAATTTTCTATTTCACCTGGTGAAATATTTTCTCCACCCCTTATTATGAGATCCTTTTTTCGCCCTGTTATGAATAAGTACCCCTCTTCATCCACTCTGCCTACATCACCTGTGTGAAGCCAACCCGAAATAATGGCAGAGCTAGTAGCATCTTCCTGATCATAATAACCTTGCATTACTCGGTCTGAACGAACACAAATTTCACCTTCTTCGCCATCTGCAACAAGTTTATTTCGTTCATCCATTATCCCGATTTCAACATCATCCATTGGTCGACCGACTGACCGGAGCCGTTCCTCACGTTTTTCTTTATCTGTACTCAAATCGTGGTCATCAGGCCCGAGGAAAGTTAATGTAGATGTAGACTCAGTCTGGCCATACGCATTCATTAGGCCTACCCCTTGAGGGGGAAAGATATCACAAGCTTTGCGTACAACTTCATAGGGCATAGGAGCAGCACCATAAGTGATTAACTGAAGGGAGGTGAAATCTGTAGAATTTAAGTTCTCGTCCTCCATAATTCTTTTAAGCATTGTCGGAACTACCATGGAGTGTGTTGCGCCTTCCTTATCAACGGCATTTAGCCATCCGTCAGGAGAAAATTGAGGGAGAATAAGTAAGGTTCTTCCTCCCCAAATAGAGGACATCATTGCAGTAGCTCCAGCGATGTGAAAGAACGGAACAGAAACCAAGGTTTTGTCATGTGTATCAGGATCTGCTGGGTTCATTGTGTTAGTTACATAGGCAGTCAAATCAAGGTATGAAAGGATGACCCCTTTTGGTAATGCTGTTGTTCCACTCGTGAACATTAGAATTGTTGGCTCTGAGTCATCTATTTCTGCAAAATTAAAGCTTGGCTCAGCGGCAGCCAGCAAAGTTTTAAAGTCTTCAAAACCGTCTGCAGCAGAGTCGTAACAAATGAAAACCTTAGTACTATCTAAGCTAGGACGAATGCGATTAACTAGTTCTGTATATCGTTCTGATGAAAAGAGTATTTTAGCTCCGCTTATATTCAGCATGTGGGAAATCTCTGCGTCTTTGGAGCGATAATTAAGTGGTACGAAGGTTACTCCTAGCATTGCACATGCGTAATAAGTCATCACGTACTCAGCACTATTTTGAGACATAACCGCAACCTTATCTCCGTGTGTGACACCGGAGTTCTCGATGATGGCTGCGAGTCGAGAAACGGTTTCCGACATTTCTAGATAGGAAAGACGTTGTTGGTTGCCCCCAACCTCTACGAGAGCTTCTCTATCTGGCACAATCGCCGATGAGATTTGTAGAAATTCAATCGTGTTCATTAACCCTCCGTGACTTTCTATTGCTCATGCAATGTTCGCGATTCTACCTAAAGCTTGGCCGTGCAGCGAATTTTTAGATTTAGGTTTCATGATGTAATAAAGCTTTTCTACGTTTTATTGTAGCTGTTGGTTGCAAAAGGGCATTAGTAATAGCTAATTCCGTTGCTTCGCGTAGTTCTTTTTTAGGAACAACCTTAGTTACTAATCCCCAAGCTAAGGCGTTTTCTGTTCCAATCGGTTCACCGGTTAGAACCATGTCTGTTGCTGCCCCAGCAGGAATTGTTCTAGGTAAAGTTTGAGTTCCCCCAGCACTTGGTATGTAGGCGAGCGTTACTTCGGGTAGAGCAAATTGTGATCCTTCCTCAGCTATTCTCAGATCGCAAAATAGTGGTAACTCCAAACCTGCTCCGTAACAAAATCCGTGTAGTTGAGCAATAAGTGGTTTTTCGATTTTTAACATTTCAATCCATAAGTCGCGCTCATGTCGTGCCTCGCGGGATGCAAAAACACTGGGGGAAGTTCCGAATTCTGAAATGTCAGCTCCTGCCGAGAAGCATTGGCCATTCCCGTGAAAGACTACTGTTTTTACTTCTGGGATATCCCGACAGGCTGTCAGGTATTCCCAAATGAGATCACGCATGGCCATGTTAATTGCATTCAATTGTTTTGGACGGTTCAGTGTAATTGTTGCTACACCACGTTCATCGATTTCGAAAAGGACCGGATCCAAATGACGTCTCCGTATTACTGTCGCCAGTCAGGCTTTCTAATTTGGCTACGTGAACGTCTCTCTAATCCACGTGCAAAATCTTCGTTAGCTTTTTCAGTTAATTCAGTTAATTCGTCCGAACCTATTTTCATCTCGGAAGAACGCCATCGTTTAAGAGTTGCTTTATCTTTGGCAGGTAGATCAACTTCCTCGGCCATTTTTCGGACCAAGACGATCAATAATTCGTTAATTTCCTCATCGGTATAGCGGATTTCCATGTTATGTCCTTTTAGTCTCGTATCTTCCAAGATGTTTTACTCGACGCATCAATGTTTGATCGATTTGTGCATTTAGCGCTTCATTCAACTCGTCCGTCAAGTCTGCTAATTTTTCGCTTTCTTCTTGGTGTTCTGATCTCCAAAGACGAATTGCTTCTGTGGCATCTTCAGAAATTTCGGCGTTATCAATGGCTACTGCACTAACTAGCATCATTAGTGACCAAGCCTCTGCATCTTCTAATAAAACAATCATTTAAATACCTGTTCCTGCCTGCATTGTTACCCAGTTTGTAGTAGTAGTCTAACGGTTAAATTCCTGCTGAACTACTGAACCTTTTGTAGTTCTTAGGTTGCTCTAGCTGTTTGAGGTTCACGGTGATTTGCAAGTATTTAAAAGTTTTTTAGCCAATAGTCAGTATTTTGTGAGTGACTTCGCTAATAACTTAATTAATCACCTGTAAATTTTGGGCTGCGTTTTTCTACAAATGCACGTACACCTTCTTCACGATCTTTGGTTGTCTGTAGCAGTAATGTTAAATCTGTTTCATATCGAAGAGCTTGTTCGATCGGCATGTCTAGTCCACGCCAGACAGCCTCCTTAGCTATACGGGTTGCCAGTTTCCCCCTACTTGCTATGGTTCGAGCCACTTTTTGTGATAACGTCCAGCTATCTTCCTTTTCTGATGCAATCCTTGATATCAATCCTAGTGTTAGAGCCCTCTCCATCTCAATGCAGGTATTTGCCTCTGGGGGGGATTTTTGCGGTCCTATTAACCGTTGTAGATTATTTAAAAACGTTAGGTTATCACTTTCAGGAAGTGTCAAAGTTCCAGTATTTTCGCCGACGCGAAGATCGCAAGAGAGAGAAAAGAAAGCTTCAATTCCATTAATTTGACCTACTAATGCTGCCACAATTGGTAAGGGGTACAGTTTTCTTAGCCATTGGAAATCTGAATCATTCCAATCATTTATGGAATTTGCTTCTATTCGAATTGCTACAGCATGTACTTTGTTATCTTTGAGCTCGTTTAGAGTGGAACGAATTGTTTTTCGTTCTGCTCTCGTAACTTTAAGAAAACCCACGTTGTTTTCGATTGTTACAGATACAGCCATACCTAAATCCTACCTCTAAATCCAATTTTGTGAGCGATGTAACTTGCCATATTTACTAAAACAGTCCCATTATTACTGTATGAGTGATTTCTCTGCCCAAGTTCCAGTTGAGTCTGAAAAAGTCGATTGGTTGCATGATCGCTCTGTTAGACCTGTACGTGTTTTTGCGCAACCCAGTACAATTCTAATGATCATCGTGGCTATTTTTGCATCGATGGCACTTATTGCCCTTGCTTTTCAAGCACGTGCTTCTTGGGATGTTGCAAGAGATTGGGTGGTCCCTGCCACTATCCCCTTATTCTCGATTGCTGGTGTTAGC
>JAKUNN010000019.1:0-10014 GCA_022451885.1 Dehalococcoidia bacterium
ATCGTGAAAACGAAAAATATGGAACTTAGTGAAGCAAAGACTGCAATCGAATCAAGCTTGCCGAACTTTTCAACAGAAAACCTATACTCCTTAGGTGGACAAACCACCTGGACATTCGCGACTTCGGAACACGTCTTTAGATTTGCAAGGACCAAAGAAGTAGCACCGCTACTGGAGAATGAAAAACAAATTTCAGACAAACTCACAGCTGAATTACCAATTAAAATTCCACATTCCATCATTATCAAGGAATGGTCGGCACTTCCCTGTTCGAGCTACCCAATCATTCACGGAGCCGCACTGAACCCGAGACTTCTTTTTGGAGCACATGGAACAAGTATTGCCCAACAAATAGGAGAGCTCCTTACAAGCTTTCATATAGCGGAAAGTAACAAACCCACTAAGGAGCAAGATCCCAAAGTAACTGTCGATATAACCGATAAGGAAACTTTTTCACGTTTACCTGTACCTATGCGTTTTGCAGCAGGTTATGCACTAAGAAAAGCAACTTCACTACTCAAGCCAGAGAGGGTCTCTCTAATACACGGTAATTTAAAATTTCATCATCTACACATGGAAAATGAGCAACTGATTGGCCTTACTGGCCTGTCAAAAGCAAGAATCGGTGATATCGCTCAAGATTTTTCTTCAATTTTTGCTGAAGTAGGATGGAAAGGAATAGACGATATACTGCGTTTCTATAAGCGACCGATAGGGGAAAAATTCGAAGAAAGAGTGGAATTCTTCTACTGGACAGCACCACTACACGATATTAACTACGCAATACAGGCAAAAAATGAACCTGCAATTGGTTTGGCAAGAACAGAAATAAGCAAGAGGATGATGAAAACTGGAATCTTACCTAGTAATTGATAAAGGCGGGTAAACCCGCCTTTATCAACATGACCTACTGGCCAGTAACCAATCTATAACAATCCCATCCCTGGCTCCGCTCCGAAAAGAGTCGCTCCTAATTCCTCATACAAGGCAGGAGACACCCAACGATGCGCGGCACAACCATGAGCATCACGAAGTTTACGCTCAAGGGGATTATCCATTCGAAGACCACTTGTCCCCGAAGTATTGTGAATCAGATCAACGGCCCGTAAACAAGCTTGTGCACCATGTGTACATGCAAGTCGGGCATTCTGAGTCGTTTCCCATGAAGGCTGTGCTGGTCCATCAAGGGACCAAGTCAAT
Source organism: Dehalococcoidia bacterium (assembly GCA_022451885.1). GTDB lineage: Bacteria > Chloroflexota > Dehalococcoidia > Tepidiformales > Tepidiformaceae > JAKUNN01. The sequence goes on from JAKUNN010000019.1 coordinate 1,201, forward strand.
TCATCTGTAATAGCAGTCATTGTCTCCATTACATAGGCACGACAAGCACGAACAGTAGCTTCAGCCTCACCGAGTCGATACTGTGCTAAAGGCTTATCCTTCAATGTTGAGGCAGACATCAGAGGCGTCTTATTTTGTGCAAGCTCAACGAAAGAATCGATCGCTCCTCGGGCTACACCTAATGCAGTTCCAACCTTGTTGTATGAAAGTCGCATCGAGACCGGAATTCGATACACAGGGTTAGGATGACGTGCAGGTAACATAAGCTGTACAGGCTCATGTCTGTCAGGCACAAACGCACCATCACTCTTCACATGATGACTACCAGAGCCCCGTAAACTAGCCATATTCCAAGTATCTTGAATTTCAAACTCTTCCTTATTAATAAACCACATATGCATAGAAGGCATTCCATTCTCATCAAGAATGGGTTCGCCGTCATCGTTAACAAGAGGGGCATTCTGGAAAGCCCAAGTAGAATTGTGGCAACCACTCATAAAAGAAGTTTCCGCCCAAACTTTATATCCACCGTCCACTTTCTTAGCATGTGGAGTTGCACTCGTTCCCGGTCCTCCGCCTCCACACATGATCACACCCGGATTATCAAGAAAAACTTCTTTCACACGTTCTTCAGGCAAACCACCTGCAGCCATCGCATTGATTTCAGAACCAATCATCACATTCCAGCCAACTGATCCATCGATAGCAGCTGTCGCCTCAAGTACGTCTATCGTTTCTTGGACAGTTGCATCCTCACCACCGTATTCAGGTGGACATGCAAAAAGGAAAATGTTCTCTTTTACCATTTGGTCAGTAAGCCAAGACGGTAAATGTCGGAGTTGTTGAGCCTCATCAGCTCCTGCCTCAATCGCCTCACGCATATTGTTAATTCTTTCAACAACAGTACCTTCTAAATTGTGACCAGTTTTTACTTCAGCTGCACTTGCCATTCTTTTCTCCAAATAATTTCTAAATATAGGGTAGATGCAGTATAGGGCATCCACTATTCAAAGAGTAATTTCTTAAGCATTCAAAATCAATTAGAATCCCTTAGAGGAGACATTATGGAAATCCAGGGAAAAGTCGCCATTGTATTTGGTGCAGGATCAGAAATAGGACGAACAATAGCTCTAGCGCTTGCAGCGAAAGGTGCTTCTATCGTTGCTGCCGACATAGACACACCGAGCGGCATGGAAACAGTCCAGATCATGCAGGGTTCCCGGCAAGCATTGAGTGCAGGAGCCGGCAGTGCAACTTTTTTCCACTGTGATCCAAACAAAATAGATTCCTTAAAACATCTCTTTAACGTCTCTGATAGGGTTTTTGGAGGAATTGATATTGTTTGCAACCAAGTCGATAAAATAGATATAGAAAGCAATATTGACGAATGGCTTGAAAAAGCGTTTAAGGAAATCTTCGGTGCCAATTCCCCCGATATGAACGGGGCACTCGGAAGCACGCAGCAAGCATTGCAGTATATGAAACGTCGTGGTGCAGGGACAGTAATTAATGTGTTACCAGAAGCCTCGAATGAACAACATCCTAGCAACATAGCTGCTCAGGCCTTTAAAGATGCATGTAGTGTACCGGCTGAAACGGACAAGGTACGGATTAACTTAGTTACAGGAGCTAAAACAGAAAATGCAGAAAGCACTGCATCAACTATTGTTTCTCTTATCGAAAATGAAAACTCTATAGGTGAAGTGATTCGTGTATAAAAAAGAAGGTTAGGAAGTCCTAATAGCCTTAGCAAATTTTCAGACGAGGGAAAAATGGGAACGGTACTGGATAAACTAAGAGTAATCGACGTGAGCGAAGGTCCTGTAGGAGGAATAACGACGACGGTTCTAGCTGATTTCGGTGCTGAAGTAATAAAGGTAGAAAAACCGACAGGAGACCCTTGGAGAAATCTTCCTAATTCACCAATTTGGCTACGTGGAAAACAAAGCATAAGCATTGATTTACAAACCGATGATGGTAAGCAGGAACTGCTAAAACTTATTGAAACTGCAGACATTTTTATTTGTAATGAAAGGCCAGAAACTATCAGAAAAATGGGTCTTTCCTATAAACACTTAGCCGCTAATAACCCTGAGTTGATCTATTGCTCAATAACGGGATTTGGAAATACTGGAGAATATGCAAATTACTCAGATTATGAAGGTGTTGTAGCAGCAAAATCAGGACGTATGCTGCGTTTTGCAGAAATTGCCGATCGTGATGGTCCTGGATATCCAGCCGTCCAAGTCGGTTCACATGCATGCTCGCAATTAGCTATTTCAGGGATTTTAGCTGCATTGCATGCACGGGAAGAAACGGGAACAGGACAATTAGTAGAAACAAGTATTTTGCAAGGATTGATGCTCTATGACCTAGTTGCATTACTCAGAACTCAACTAGAACGACGCTTCCCTGAAGAATTCGCGGCAGATCCTCATTATGCTCGCCTGAATTCCGGAATGTTGCCCACGCTTAATTATCACCCTGTGCAAACAAAAGATGGTTATTGGATACAAATGGGAAATCTTCTTGCACATCTCTTTGACAATTTTATTGCGGCAATTGGTCTTACTGATATTTATGCTGATCCTCGTTATGCAGGACTACAGGGGGAATGGACTAATGAAGCAAGAGAGGAATTAAGAGACAAAATTCTACTTCGTATGCAAGAAAAAACACGTGCAGAGTGGATGGAAATTTTTATTGATCATGGAGGCATAGCAGCGACTCCTTACACCTCCACACAAGAGGCTCTGAATAACCCAGACATTATTGCCAATAACCACGTACTCGAAAAAACACACCCTGAACTTGGTCCACTAAAAGAGATCGGCCTACTTGCAAAACTAACGAAAACTCCAGGAAAGGTTGGTCAGAAAGAGCCCGAAATAGGCGAACATAACGAGGCAATACAAAATGAAATTAAAGAAAAGCGACCACGTGAAAACAAGGTAACCGATCAACAAAAAAGAAACGGACCTCTGCAAGGTCTAACCGTAATTGAACTTGCAACAGTCATTGCCGCACCCCTGGGAGCAGCAATATTAGCGGATCTCGGAGCACGCGTTATAAAAGTTGAACTCATAGGTGGTGATCCTTTTCGCAGAATGGGGCTTGGGGGGTTAGGTGCTGGCCGTGTCAATGCCGGTAAAGAAAGTATTTCAATAGATCTGAAAAGCGCTGAGGGACAAAAAATACTACATAAACTTATCGGAAAAACGGACATTTTAATCCACAATTATCGCCCTGGTGTACCTGAAAGGTTGGGGATTGGTTACGAGGAATTGTCAGCAATTCAACCACAATTAGTTTACGTATCCGTCAATGGTTATGGTCCGGATGGCCCCGGAGCACACCGCCCTTCAACACATCCGATTCCCGGTGCCGGCATAGGTGGGGCAATTTGGCAAATGGGAAATGGCAGACCAAAACCATGCGCAACATTAGAGGAAATTAAGGATATGTCTCGACGTTTATTCCGAGCAAATGAACTGAATCCAGATCCAAATACTTCTGCTGTAGTGGCAACAGCTGCTTTGCTTGGTATTACTGCTCGAAATCGAAAAAATATTGGTCAACAAATTTTTGTTGACATGTTTGGTGCCAATGCTTGGGCTAACTCAGACGACTTTATTTCATATCCAGGAAAACTTGAGCGTCCGGATGTAGATGAAAACTTATACGGTCTTGGAGCAACATATCGGCTTTATAAAACTTCCCAAGGCTGGGTTTTCCTAGCGCTGGTAAAAGACAGTGAATGGAATAAATTTTGCGAATTAACTGCTTCAAAAAACCTTCTCGCAAATAAAAAATTTTCAACACAGGAAAACCGAAAACTAAATGAGAGCGAACTTGTACAAATTCTAGAGGCCCTTTTCCGTGAAAGAAAAGCCTCCGAATGGGAAAAATTACTTGCCACAGAAGGAATTGGTTGTGTAGAAGCAGATAATCAAACCGAGGGTGAATTCTGGACAGATAACCAACATGTTCGAGACAACAATCTAATCATTGAAGTCAAAGGACAAAACTATGGGGAGCATTTTAGGCACAATGACCCAATACAATTTAGCGGTGGAAACGCAGCTAAAACCTCTACTCCCCTAGCAGGTGAACAAACAAAGACAATTCTTTCAGAGTTAGGCTACTCACAAAAAGATATAGCATCACTTATTAGTAATGAGGACGTTTGGATTGAGGCACCTAACCCCTTTTCATAATTGGATACGCATAAAGGATATTGAAATGAAAATAATAAAATCATCTGATGGAGCAACTGATAAAATTACAGAGATGTCAATCTTTGAAGGCGGTGATGTATGGAGACGACAAATAGCAAACGCACAAACGACAGAAGGTGAAGATTTTAGTTTTTCAATTGTCCAATTCTCCGCCGGGGCAAAAACGAAATTACACACCCATTCAGGAGATCAGATCCTTTACTGTCTAGCTGGAATAGGTGAAGTTGGTGCAAATGGAAAAACAGAACTTATTAGCGTTGGCGATACTGTTGTGATACCAGCAAATGAGGTCCATTGGCATGGTTCAGGAAATTCTGGCTCACCTATGACCCACATAGCCCTAACAAAAGCAGATAGCGAAACCGAAGTACTTTAAAAAAGAACTTCTAGGAAATTATGCCATCCCGTCGCAACTTATCGAGTTCTGCATCGTCTATTTGCAGCAATGAACGAAGGACCTCATCTGTGTGCTCACCATGTAACGGCGCAGGTGTTAAGGGAACTTCAGAACCTGATAGTCTTGCCGGCATTCCCATCACCTGAACATCACCCGCCTCAGGATGTTCAAGGGTTTTTATCAAACCACGTTCCTTAAGGTGAGGATCAGTAAACAACTCCATCGTATCAAGCGTTGCAGAGCACGGGACACCAAAAGATGCCAAATGGTGCATCGCGTCATATTTACTTCTGGTACGTGTCCACGTAGCAATTATTTCGTAAAGGTCTTCAACGTTATCTAACCGGGCACGCCAATCTTTAAAACGCTCATCATGTAGCATTTCAGGTTCCTCAATTGCTGTACAAAGTGCATCCCATTGCTTATCAGTCACGACCATAATGAATATATGATCATTTGCTCCACCAGGTTTACATGGATAAACATCTGTTGGCGGACCACGACGATTGCCATTACGTTTTGCACCTTCTGTTCCCCAAGTACGTAAACCTGCAGTACGCATAAATAAGGTGACTGCTTCCTGCATAGAAAGTTCAATCAACTGCCCTTCACCTGTTTGCTGTCTCTGAACATATGCAGCTGTAATGGAAAGTGCCATCTGCGCCCCCGAACCTGAATCACCAATAGTCGGTGCCGGTGTCATCGGCGGTCCGTCACGTTCACCAGTTACAGAAAATGCTCCAGCAGAAGCCTGGGCAACCCAATCATAGGCACGATATTGAGAATAAGGCCCACTCAAGCCAAAACCCTTGATCCGACCATAAATAATACCCGAGTTAATTTGAGATAGTGCAGGATAATCTACCCCCAATTTTTCAACAACTCCTGGGCCATAATTCTCAACAAATACATCAGCTAACGGAACCATTTTTAATAAAAGTTCAAGACCAGCTGGCTTCGAAAGATCGATTACTAAACTACGTTTATTACTGTTGTAATTCAGAAAATACTGAGAAACAGTACCCTCACCTGCAACACCTCTTCCCGGATCACCTCTTCCCGGAGGTTCAATCTTTATAACATCTGCGCCTAGCCAAGCAAGCAATTGTGTACAAGAAGTCCCAGCCTCGTATTGAGTCATGTCTAACACACGCATTCCATCAAGAGCTGGCATGAAAACCTCTAGTTAAGCAAATAATAACGCCAACAAAGTATTTCTGGGGATACAGTATGCTGGATATATGGAAAAGCCTTCCCCAGAAGCTGCAGAGATAAAATTTCCAAACTTGCGGAACCCTAGAGAAACGCTTCATTGGTTCTGGGAAGAAGCAGATTTCAAAATTCTCCTACCTGCAATCCCAATGGCCATATTCGTAATTCTGAATTGGCAAACATCAGAATGGATTGCGATCCTTGGTTCGTTTATTGCTACGGCAATTGCTTTCTACCTCAATAAACAAAATGGCGTCATAAGAATGCTCACCGTTATGGGCTTTGCCATTGTTACAATTTCAGCAGTGGTAGGCATGCTAATGAATAATGCAAAAGCTTATGTTTCTGAGAGCATCACAACTGATCTAATGCACGTCATCATTTTCACAACCAGCATCATTGTGAGAAAACCACTCGTAGGGCTGATCGCAAGAGAAGCCCTCCCTCTAGTGCGTAACACCCTCCCTGTAATGCACAAAATTTTCGTATCTCTTACCGCCACATTTATAGCTATCAATCTGCTTACTGCAATCGCAAGAATATTCTTACTGGAAAACGTTACAGCCACTACATACGTACTAATAAACACACCCGCCAGCTTCATCATAAGCGGCTTATATCTAGCAACCAGTGGATATCTCATAGTAAGAGCGGCGAAAAAAGAAAACACATCAGTTTAAATATGATATAGAAATAAAAAAATCAATTGCTGCCTAAAACCATACAGCAATTTAAAACCTAAAAATCAACCGTATGCCTATCCGTAGCTAAAGCCTCGACAAGTGTCAGCCTACGTGGGGTAATGCAATACAATCCACCTTGCCGAGCAAAGGATCCGGCAAGCCAATTCTTCGCAGTAAGTGCATTCAAATCATCAATATAAGAATCACTATCAGTCCCTATAACAACTGCCGTACCCTCAATTACAACACGATCAAAACCACTGCCCTCTTGTGAAAAAATATTGCGATTTTCTATATGCCAAGCAGATTCTGGAGTAGGTGTTACATCTAAAGATCTATGTAAAATATTGCGATTATCGATTAGGAATGACACTTGAGGTGTAGCCTGAATATCCATTAAATGTTGACTCATAGGTCTGCATCCAAAAAGAATCCGAGCATTTTCAGTAAAATGAAAAAATACGAATGCGGGGTAAGGCGTACCGTCATCCGCATGAATAGTTGCGAGAGTCCCACCAAATTGGTCACTTGCAAGATCACTCACTCGTTGAATAATTTCATCTTTTGAATATTTAGGCATGGTAGGAAGATACAATTACATATAACTCATGTTTTTGCCAACAAAAGAGTAGTCGTAAAAGTAAAATGTGCTGTACTATCGGTACAGGTTTTTATAGGAGATAGATAATGGCTGAAACACCCGAGGTAACAGACGACACATGGGAAAGTGCTGTATTAAAAAGTGAAACACCGGTGCTGGTGGATTTTTGGGCACCATGGTGTGGCCCATGCAGAATGGTAGCGCCTATAGTCGAAGAACTCGGTGAGGAATACGCAGGAAAAGTCAACTTCTACAAAATGAATACTGATGAGAACCCAACTATCCCTACTGAATTCGAAATCCGCAGTATTCCAACACTTATGATCTTTGAAGGTGGAGACCTAAAAAGTAGAATCGTTGGATTTCGACCCAAAAGCGATCTTAAAAAACGGCTTGAGGAAGCAATCGGACCCAGTGCGTAACCACGTATTACCGTACGTCGGCACTCTTTTTTAGGGTCAAAATACTTATAGCAAAGGATTTCATTTTAAGAGTTTCTTAAGAAACTCTTAAAAGTTTCCGATATAGTGATCCAATCCTATGCAAAGTCTTAAGGGAAAACTTCCATGAAAAAGTATCTTCTTTGTTTTTCCCTTATAAGCGCAATTTTATTCACCGTCTCTTGTGGAGCAAGCGAAACAAACACAAGTGGAGTAGCTCAAATTCGAGAATCTGACAAAACTGCGGCACAAGCAGAAGCAAAAAGTAATAATAGCGTCGAAGAAAACACAACAGAAACAGTTACTGCAAATGATGACAATGCACCCGCAGAGGAACCAAACAAAACAGATGAAGAAATCGCCACAGATTTTACAGAATGTATGCGTGACGAAGGTTTCGAACTCCCTGATCCAGAATTAAACGCAGACGGCTCAGTAAACGTCGAAGCTATACGTGACAACCTCATTGCCGATCCTAATTTTGATTTTCAAAGCAGAAAAACACAACAGTCACTTCAAAAATGTATACCCCTATTAGAGGGAGCAACCTTTGTGCAACAACCAAACGAAGAGGAACTGGTTGAATTCCAAGATAATCTTTTACAATTTGCAGGGTGTCTTCGCGAAAAAGGTCTAGATGTACCTGACCCAGATTTTAACGATGGCACTAATGGTGTTAGAACAATGCTGGCAGAAGTCGACCTAACTGATTCCAAGGTACAAGCAATAATTGCGGAATGCCAAAGTACATTTACCGATGGTGAAGGTGGAGGATAATGAAAAAAACTGCAACAGCAATAGTAATTCTGGCAGCTATTATCGTCCTTTTAGTACTTGAAAATGTACTTGAGCTAGGACTCATATCTAATCGAGACAATAATGAAAATACATCCTCAACTATTGAGATCGCGATAGCAACTCTTGAGCGCAGAGACTTGATAACACGTGAAGAGCTAAATGGAACGCTCAAATACGAAAAAACAATCAATGTTCCTACAAACGTTAACGGCGTTGTAACCTGGCTGCCAAAAAGTGGAGACCTTCTCGAAAGAGGTGCAATTATCTACCGAATATATCATTCGGTAACAGAGTTAGAAATACTTACCAGCAAACAGCAAATCGCCAGTGCTGAAGCTGCTATAGCTCAGGTAGAACTCGCATATGACCAACTCACAACACCTGCTAGTGCTGCCGTCATCGCTTCCGCAGATGCCGCTGTCGCTCAGGCAGAACTCGCATATGA
>JAKUNN010000019.1:10022-12740 GCA_022451885.1 Dehalococcoidia bacterium
CTCACAACACCTGCNANNNCTGCTGTCATCGCTTCCGCAGATGCCGCTGTCGCTCAGGCAGAAGCAAATGTTTCCAGTGCAGCAGGTCAAGTCACTACGACATGGAATACGTTACGTTTAGCTAAAGATGCTTATTGCGCTATTTTTTCCTCAGCAACAGAACTAGCTTGTTTAGCAAATGGTATCCCTCTATCAAATACAGCGATAACTAAGCTTGAAAAAAATCTTATCGAGCTCCCTGCCCAGCGAACGATAATAAACAATCTCTTAACCTCTAATACTAATTACACATCTGCCAAAACCGCAAAAACATCGGCAGAAAGTAATCTGAATTCTGCTAAAGCTAAACGAACAGATCTAGATGAAATCCCAACAGCCTCTGATCTTGCTCAAGCATTGCAGTCTCTAGAATCCGCTAAAGCTAAACGATCTGAACTCGATGATCCCCCAACAGCCTCTGCTCTCGCTCAAGCTAATGCAGCAATTCAGAATGCCCAAGCATCTTTAAAGACGGCCCATGAACAACAAGCAAACCTAAAAGATGGTCCGGTAGCCAGCATATTGATGTATGGACCACTGCCGGCCTGGCGTGATTTATCCAACCAGAGTGGTCCAGGTTTGGATATCCATCAACTTGAAATCAACCTGAAAATTTTGGGATTCGACCCAAGTAATGAAATCGTAATTGATGAAACATTTGATTCAGGTACAAGTAACGCTATTAAAAGGATGCAAGAAAGTTTAGGGCTACAAGCCACAGGGGAAATTGCTTTCGGTGAAGTCGTTTTTATGCCTGGCCCTATAGTAATTGAAAGCAATGATAATTATCCTCAGCTGGGTGACACGATAAATAATGCAACCCCCATTATTTCGGTAACAGCAATTGCACAAGTCACAGATAAAATTGAAGAAGATGGAGTAATTACACAATCAAGTACATCACTTCAAACAGTTTCAACAACGATCGATGTCGTTGATCAGGATTTAATCGAAATAGGAACACCAGTGGAAATTGAACTCCCTGATGACGAAATCATTACGGGAAAAGTTACTGAAATTGGCTCGATAGCAGTTGTTAATGCAACAAGCCAGGCGCAAGAACCATACCTTGAAGTGACCGTAGCCCTTGATGGAACAACGAGCTACCACCGATGGACTGGTGCCCCAGTTACAGTACAGATAACTAAGGATATCGCCAAAAATGTTCTTTCCGTACCAACAACAGCTCTCTTATCACTCCTTGGGGGAGGATATGCATTGGAGATAATTGGTGAATCTGAAAATTATTTGGTCCCTGTAGAAGTAGGTGTATACGCTGATAACTGGGTTGAAATAACTGGTTCCAATCTTAACGTTGGAATGCAAGTAGTAGTTCCAAAGTGAACGAAGAAAATGGCATAGCCTCGTGTGAGCAAAATGCATTAATGCTACAAAATGTTGTAAAGGAATATCCAGGACCACCACCCGTCCGTGCATTAGCAGGAGTCTCTCTGAACGTACAACAGGGAGAATTATTAGGTATCGTTGGAGCTTCAGGAAGCGGAAAATCAACATTGCTCCATGTGATGGGAACTTTAGCAAGACCAACTTCCGGTTCAATATTCATAGATGGGTTAGACACTGCAGGGATGTCAGAAAATGAGCTTGCCGGTATACGTTCAAAAAAAATTGGGTTCATTTTCCAGGAATTCTTTCTCCTCCCTGGAGTTTCAGCAGTTGAAAATGTTGCTAATGGACTCTTGTACTCGGGAATTCAGAAAACAGAGCGCATCGAACGTTCTCTAATCGCACTCCAAAAAGTGGGCTTATCACATCGTTCAAATCATCATCCAAACGAAATGTCTGGTGGTGAACAACAACGCGTTGCAGTTGCCCGCGCGCTAGTGAATGAACCGACGTTTATATTGGCTGATGAGCCAACGGGTAACTTAGATTCAAGAAGTACCGAAGCGTTAATGAAATTATTTGTTGAACTCAATCAGTCAGGAACCACGATTGTTCTTATTACTCATGATCTCGAAGTAGCACACTCACTGCCAAGACGTATAACAATCAAAGACGGTTTAGTTGAAACAGATTCACAGCTATCGCAAGAAATTACTCATGAATAGAAATACATCACCACGAAGCCACTTGAAAATTAGCGACATTTTTCTCGTTGGTATTTCCGGTCTTTTAACCCGAAAGGTTCGCGCTACCCTCTCGGCTCTCGGAATTACTATTGGCATTGCCGCGGTAGTGGGGGTACTAGGTCTTTCTGAATCAGGTAATGCTGATCTTATGAGAGAGTTAGATTCTTTAGGAACAAACTTGTTAACCGTGGAAGCCGGACAATCCTTTGGCCAAACACAGGCAGAACTACCCAAAACAGCAACTTCTATGGTTAAACGTATTGGTCCTGTCTATGAAGTTGCTTCAGTTAGCCGGGTACCTGGAAAAGTTTTGCGTAACGAATACGTGGACAAAGGAAGAACTCAAGGAATTACAATTTTTGCAACCGACCTTAACCTGCTCAGCGCTCAAAGAGGTGAAATAGCTAGCGGAACTTTTCTGCAAGAGGCCACTTCCCATTTCCCTAATGTTGTTCTTGGAGCAGTTGCAGCAGAAAGATTAGGAATTCGCAATGCATCAGGCAACCATAGAATTTGGCTGGATGGCCAGTGGTTTAGTGTTGTGGGAATTGTAAAACCATTCCCATTGGCAGCGGACTTAGATAGA
>JAKUNN010000002.1 GCA_022451885.1 Dehalococcoidia bacterium
TCCAACCCCACTGAACCTGGTTAACCTCTGAACCCATCTCATTAAGGCTGTCAGGGAAGCGACTATACGAATAGGCGACATCAGCAGAAGTCTGCTCACGACCACCCGCTGCCTCTGGATTAAAACGAATACCATCACGAAGTTTAAAGACTAGAGTTGTAGCATCTACCTGCTCCCATGACTCAGCCGCATCTCCCCATGCTTCCTCTTCAACCAATGAATAATGGAGTAGATGGTTATACGTCACCGCTGTCCATTGATCGTCTGTCACAGTTACAGACGGATCTAAAGTCGTGTTTTGAGCAGCTTTCTGACTATTGAATGTTCCACCATAACGAGAACGATCCTCCACAGCCTCGGTTGCTGCAGCAGTCGCAGCAGCCTCTCCACCACCACTCGCTGCAGTTGCAGCAGCAGTAGCAGCCGAAGTAGCGGCCGATGTAGCAGCAGCAGTAGCGGCAGAAGAAGCTGGTGCATCATCACCGTCATCTCCACAACCCGCTAACAATGCAGCAGTTCCTATAGCAGCAGCACCACCACCAGCTAATACTCGCCGGCGTGACGACTTACGACCTAGATATCTTTTCCAATAATTGTCAGACATAATTTCTCCTCATCTGTAGCCCTTTCCAATTAGGACCCAATTGGAGGCAGTATAGGTGCCTAAAGAAATCGTAGCAACTACAAAATAAGAAGTAGAGTTATGTAAAAAAGATCAGACGTCCTCTACACAAGTCCAGAACCGCGTAGCCTCGGATCGAGAACATCACGTAAAGAGTCTCCAAGGAAGTTCAAGGCAAGTACTGTCAATGCTAAGAAAAGACCAGGGAAAACAGGTAGCCACCAGCCACTTTGGAAATATCGACGTGCCCCTGGACCAAGATCCACTGCCCACGAAGCAGTTCCTGGATCCAACCCAAGGCCTAAGAAAGTTAATCCGGCTTCAGCTAAAATCGCGGCAGGAATAATAATACTTGCCTGCACAATCACTAGCGGCATTAGGTTTGGAAGAATATGCCTAAACATAATACGTATATTCGAAGCACCTATAGAACGTGAAGCCTCAACATACACATTCGATTGTTCTTGAAGAACATTTCCACGCAAAACTATGAAAATTAATGGGGTAAACGTAAACGCGATCGCAAACATAAGAATCGGAACACTACGACCAGTTGCAGCTGTAAAAAGCATTAACCACAACAAGCCTGGAACAGCTATAAGAATTTGCGATGCTGCTACTAGAGCTCCCTCTACAACTCCACGGAGAAAACCTGCACTTAAGGCAAGGACAGTAGCCACAACTATACTAATTCCAACTGCACCAAAACCTATCGCTAGAGAAGGTCGTGCCCCAAACAAAACTCGGGACCACATGTCCTGTCCTGCCCGACCAGTTCCAAACCAATACTCCCCATTTGGAGACTGGAACATATCACGACTAAAACCCTCAGGATCAACGGTATTGAGATATGGGGCAAAAATCGCTATTACGAAGATAAAAAGCAAAATTACTATTCCAAAAGAGCCTAGTGGTTGCAACCTTATGAATCGTAAACTCGAACTAAGACTTCTTTGAAGTCTATTAGGAGCAGGCCGCTCAAGTTCAGTTAAAGTCGAAATCTCAGACATAATTAATTTCTTATCCTCGGATCAATCCAGCGATAACCTACATCGACTAATAAAACGACTACTACGAACCAAGTTGAAAAGATTAACGCAATAGCTTGAACTACTTGGAAATCACGTTCGAAAATTGAGGAAATAATCCATTGCCCTAAACCAGGAATTGTGAAGATTTGTTCCATGATTGCTGAGCCGCCGAGAATTAGGCCAAACTGAAGACCAACCACAGTAAAAATCGTAATCATTGAAGGTCTAAGTACATGTCGCCCAATAACTGTTAGCTCACTTAATCCTTTTGCACGAGCCGTACGTACATAATCTGAACCCAACACTTCTAGCATTGAGGAGCGAGCAATACGTGCAATATAACCTGCGGCAGCAAGTGCCAGAATTGCAGCAGGAACAACAATTATTCGCAAATGTTGTATTGGGTCATCCCAACCTACCCAATCAGGAGAAGTTCGATATTGCCAAAAATAGGCAGGCAAGGCTACCACCAAAGTACCTATCCAAAAGTTAGGAACACTTATCGCTAAAATGGAAAAGAATCTCGCGATATAATCACTGATACGACCAGCTCGTACAGCGGACAAAATACCTATCGGGATACCCACAGTCAAACTAAACAACATAGCCAGGAGACCTACCTGTAGAGTTACCCCAATTCTGCCCCACAGTTGATCTGTCACGGGCATCTCATTTTTCGCTGAATAGCTAAAATTCCCTCTTATGAGAATATTTCCGAGCCAAGAGACATATTGATCACCACGGCAAACTACCCAGTCCCCAATGCTATTAGCACCATCACACTTGGTAAGACCCAAACGAATACGCAACCCTTCAACACAAGTTTGATCTGCTTGTCCTGAAGCACCGCACTTCACATCAGCTGCATCACCAGGCAAGGCACGTAAAAAAATAAAAACTATTAGTGAAACAACAAAGATAATCACTGGAATAGCGACGACACGTCTAAGAATGTAAGTACGCATCTATTCCTCGCTTCTATTTCTATCGATAAAGATAAGCACTCTGCAGAAAAACCGCCAGAGTGCTTATTTTTATTTAATTTCTGGTATTAGCCCTCGAGCCAATAAGTTTGTGCTCGGAGAATACCGCCAGCAGCACCAAGATTTGTATCTGGTACCGGAGGTAATCCTTTAACCCGATTGCTAACCGCAACATACTCAATAGAGCGAATAGGCAACGGAATAGTACAGCACTGGAAGTCGAGAATATCACGCTGGATAAATCGAAGTTTCTCGTTCTGTGCATCAACATCAAGGGTACCTGATGCATCGTCCACAAGATCTTGAATATACTTCGCTCGATCATGGGTAATCTCGAGGCCAGCAAGAACCTTATTACGAAGCTCATCGTCCGCAACATAGTTCTCGTGATTAGGATTTTCATAAGGCTCAGCGATTAACGAACCCTTGTACCATAATCCTCCCCAAATAGCACCGTAACTGTCCGGGGTATAACCCATCAAACCATTCCAGAACGGACTCGTATTGAGAGAACCATTACCAGCAACAAAGAAATCCCATTCCTTCGTACCAACATGGCCATTAGCAGAAGCGATAAAGGCCGCAATATCTAGCGGTCGGTATTCAACTTCAACGCCCAATGCTTTTTCAATTTGACTACCAAGGAAGGTAACACCAATTGGATCCGCCCAAGCTGGCGTTACAGTAACAATCTTACCGTCGAAGATTTCATTACCGCCATTAGCCTCCCAAATAGCACGAGCTCCCTCAGGATCATATGTTTGATAGCCTGCAAGCTCTTCCTGTGAAAGGACAGCTGGGAATCCAGGTCCTACTGGAGAACCAAGAACGCCTTCACCACCAAGGATTACGTCAATATACCCTTGGTAATCAATAGCCTTCCACATAGCTTTACGAAGCTCAGGGTGAGGAAGCCATGCTGGTGGATTAAGCTGCATCATGCTGTGCTCATTTGCAGGACCTTCCAAAATCTGAACATTTGGTTGGCCTTCCCACTCATCAGCTTTAATACGGTCAATCCCACCAAAATAATCAGCATCACCAGCAAGGAAACGTGACTCACGTGTTCCTAAGTCTTGAATAATGACGTCTTCATATGCATCGATATAAGGGAAATCTTTATTGAATCGGCCAACGCCCTCATGAGCATAGTAATTCGGATTTCTTTCAAAGGACATACCTGTGTTACGGACATCACTAAATACGTAAGGACCCGCTCCACCATTCTGGACATTCCCAAGGTCGCCACCATTGGCGTCAACCATTTCACGGTTAACTATAGCCATCGAACTTGCAGCCAACGTGTGCAGGTTCGATGCAAATGGTGCCTTCTGGTGAATGACCAAAGTGTTGTCATCTGGCGTATCCATTGAAGCACCACCCTCTGTCGCCCAACCAAAGAAGGTTTGGTTCACATTTGAACCACGATTTTGTCGGCAATCCGGAAGACGCTGATAGCTAAACTTGAAATCTTCAGAAGTAATGCTTCGGTTACCAGAAGCATCAGCTGCTGTCGGGTTCCACTTCATTCCTTCACGTACCTTCAAAACGAGAGTTTCAGGATCTGTTTGCTCCCAGGAAGTTGCACCGTCACCCCAGAACGTATTCTCTGTAACTGAATACATCATTGCCTGGCTATATGTGAGTGAATCCATTGGTGAGTAGGTAATAGTAATGTGGGGGTCATATCCTGTTGGCTCTGAACCGCCTGGATACATGTAATTGAACGTTCCACCGTAACGGGAACGGTCTTCTGCAGCCTCGGTTGCAGCAGCAGCTTCTGTCGCAGCAGCTTCTCCGCCACCACTTGCTTCTGTTGCAGCAGCAGCTTGTGTCGCAGCAGCTTTCGTTGCAGCAGCAGTCGCAGCAGCAGCTGGTGCATCATCACCATCAACTCCACAACCAGCTAGCAATGCAGCAGTTCCTATTGCCGCAGCACCCCCCCCCGCAAATACTCGCCGGCGTGACGCTTTTCGTCCTAAATACTTCTTCCAATAATTACTCACTTCGTACTCCATAAGCGTAAAAATTTGAATGCGTACAGCACCTCTAAAGAGGGCAGACACACATTGAACCGACGTACGGTAGCAGTATTAATCACATTTGTCACTATTTTTTGAATTTTTTTCCTGACAAAACCACAACTACATGACACTGGAAACAATTCAACGCTTAAGAAATTTGGGGCAGGGGTCAAATTGTAATATGATGGCAGACTGAAATAGCACTTTTTAATAGCTATACCTTATTATTGTCAGACGCTCGCGAATTGCGAAGGAGAACTCAGTATGGATTTTCAAGATAACGCCAATCAGGCAATTTGGAGAACTGAGGTAAAAGATTTCCTCAATGAATATCTACCTGACGAAATACGAAATAGATATCCCAGCTTTGCAACCTCCTCGAACGCTAAAAAAACTCCTGAACAAGAGGCCGAGGAAGAGAAGTGGGAAAGTTGGCGCGTAGCGCTTGCAGAACGTGGATGGATAGCACCTGCTTGGCCTAAGGAATATGGTGGTGCAGGAATGGGTCCAATGGATCAATTTATTCTTAGCCAAGAGTTCGCAGAAAGAGGCGCACCCCGCCTTGGTGGTCTTGGTCTAATGATGTTAGGTCCAACACTGATTGCCCATGGCACTGAAGAACAGAAAAAAGAACACATACCCGGCATCCTGAGCGGAAAAATCCAATGGTGCCAAGGGTACAGTGAACCAGGAAGCGGATCTGACCTTGCCTCGCTCCAAACACGTGCAGTTAGAGATGGTGACGATTGGGTAATTAATGGACAAAAAATTTGGACGAGCTTGGCGCACGTAGCGGATTGGTGCTTCATGTTAGCGAGAACCGACCCTGATGCACCTAAGCATCGAGGGATTACTTACTTTCTCCTAGATATGAAAACTCCAGGCGTTACAGTGCGACCATTAGTGAATATGACGAACGGCCATGATTTCAACGAAGTGTTCTTTGAAGATGTTCGAGTACCTTCTCGAAATATCATCGGCGAAATTAATCGTGGCTGGTACGCCGGAACAACAACCCTGGACTTCGAACGTTCTTCAATCGGAACTCCTATAGGACTCCGCCAAGCAGTTGAAAAAAATCTGGATTGGTTACGCGAACATAAAGACGATTTGCCTGAAACAACATATGCAGCTGCAAAACATGATTGGGCCGACCGGTGGATAGAAGTCCAGACATCAACAATGCTCGCGTACAGAATTATATCTATGCAAGATGCAGGTGAAATTCCAAATTCAGAGTCTTCAATTGCGAAATTGTTTACAACAGAACTATCACAACGCGTAGCAAAATCAGCTGCCCAAATGGTAGGTATGTGGGGTGACATCAATGACCCCAAGGCACCATTAAAAGGTATGCCTGGTCATGGTTATGTTAATCAGGTACGTGAAACCATCGCAGGTGGAACAAGTGAAATTCAGCGGAACATCATCGCAACTCGCGGATTAGGTCTTCCTCGAACATAGTGATCTTCTCTAAGTTAGATTTTGACTAGCTTCTGCATTGAACGAAGTTCACGAGGAGGGGACATTTTGCTGCCATAATCGCTCCAGGAAACTTCAGCAACATATATGTTCTCCTGCGAATCAACAGCAATACCATGCGGTGAATAAAATCTTCCTGGCTGCTCTCCGTAACTCTCATGACCTAAACGGGCAAGGATTGCACCTTTCGTATCCATAATCGTCACACGTGGGCCAAGGTTGGTTCCGGTATGGTTCGAACCAATTCCTGCAAAATATTCACCCACATAGATCACCTCCGCACCATCTAAATCGCCAAGACACAGAGCTGCAGCGCGTGACATATTTACCCACTGGGTTTCATATTTACCATCTGAGCTAAAAACCTGAACCCTATGATTTTCCCGATCTGCCACATAAACCCATCCAGATCGATCAACTATTACGTTATGGACAATATTAAATTGCCCGGGTCCTGTACCTGACTCACCCCAAGAGAATAACAACTTGCCATCGGGCGAATATTTATGAACCCGTGCGTTGCTATAACCATCAGCCACATAAAAGTTACCATCACGATTATCTACAGCAACATGAGTAGGTCTTGCAAAGGGGATACCACTCATCGACTCACTTGGTTTATTCGGTGTTCCAATAGTCATGAGTAATCTTCCGTCAGATGTAAACTTCCTGACAGTACTGTCACCATTGTCAACACAAAAAATCTCATCATCTGGACCTACAGTAACTCCATGAGGATTGCTAAAAACACCCTCACCCCAGGTATCAACAATTTCACCAGATTGATCAAAAACAATCATTGGGCATGTGCCACGATTAAAAACAAAAACGCGGTCCTTAGAGTCGACTGCTACGGCCGTCGCTTCTTTATAGGTCCATCCCTCTGGCAAGTTACCCCAGTCCAAACCCTCCACACGATAGCGAAGTTTACCTTCACCCAATTCGACTGCTGTTAATCCTTCATTCTCAAAGGTATGTCCATCACTACCTAAATCAAATTCCCAACTTTTCGCTTTATCAACCATTTAGTAAAACCTCTTGCAGTACCCAAGGCCACAAAAACAAGGGACTGTTTTTAACTTTTGCTCTTAAGAGTTGGTTCTTTTGCCCAATTAATGCCTCGCCTTAGTAGCTCGTAATATGCAGGAACCTCCCAGGAACCGCGTTCGACCACAGGATACTCATCCATAACTGGCTGCATATCATATTTAGATCGAGCATGTCCAAGTGTGAGATAAAGAACTTCACCTTCTCCCACGGGATGCAAATACATTACTGGTCTTGGATCATCATTTTGCCAATCATTTTCAACAAAACCTCCCCCGGTACCATTGTAAAAAGTCTGCATAAGCACATTCAGCTCACCATGCAGCTCACTGCAATAAAGCTCATCTGTCGTTGAAAATGGTTCAATACCAGCAACCAATGGATGCTCAGGCTGCACTATTTCAACTTCATAAGGCTCAATTTCAGGATGAGATATAAACTGACTGCCTAGCGTCTCCATTAATGTTCCGCACAACCTAGGGCAATCTACACCCTCAGCAGTGAATTCGATAATTGAATTGGTGGCGTGCAATGCAAACCAACGCTTTCCTGATGCCACAAAATCATTAAGCACAACCTCTTCTTCAGCAGTTGGCCGAACATCACATGTGTAAGAAATTAAAAAATCTGCAGCCTTGATTGCTTCAATGTCATGATAATTGTCAGCAACACAGACACGAAGATCGTCATCTGCATGCATAAGTTTAAGAAGCTCAAGCCGAGCAAAATTGATATCGTGGTATTTACCACCTGCAACAAGATAAGCATCTACACGAGGCATATTTTCCTCCTCCAAAAAAAGGTACGCGTAGCATACCCGATCAAAAGAAGCATCACGAGCTCTTAATAAAAAATGTCCGAGGGATTGGGTATAACTATTACCCGATCCCTCAAACTTTTAATTTTTTAGAAATCAACCCGACGAGTAAATCCGCCGTCTACGACAACATTCACCCCAGTAGTGTGATTGGATGCCGGACTCGCTAAGAACACAGCGACATTAGCAACATCCGTTCCACTACCAAACCCAGATGGAGCATTAGCCTTAATCATCTCAAAAAATGGAGGCATTGCCTGTTCAATATTGTGCCACGGCCCACCCTCGAAGTAAGTAGGACCTGGTGAAACAACATTAAATCGAATTCCATTAGGAGCATGCTGAATAGCAGCAAAAGATGACCAGTTAAGTTGTGCAGCCTTCATAGCTCCATAGGCACCAGCAGACGTTGCTGGAGGCGGTGGGAACGCTTCTACTGCAGCGCAAGTGCTAATAGTGACCACGCTACCTGTTCCTGATTCCGTAAGGAAAGGCAATGCAGCATTAGTACCATTAACAGTAGCCATCATGTCAATGGAGTAATGCTCATCCCAAAGATCGCCACCTCCACCAGCTGAAGCGTTATTAACCAAAATATCAATGCCGCCAAGTTGAGCAGCACTATCCTCAACCCAAGCCTTTAAGGCGTCAGGGTCAGAAACATCACATGGGGCACCAATAACGTTAGTGCCATGTGATTTAAGTTCTTCAACTGCAGCTGCCACCTTCTCAGGTGTACGTGCACAAATTGAAACATCAGCACCTTCAGCGGCAAGAGTATTGGCTATAAAATTACCTATACCTTGACTCGCTGCGGTGACAAGAGCCTTTTTACCAGCAAGTTGTAAATCCACGAATGATCCTCCTATACAGTATCTTCTGCGAATAAAGTTAGGGCCCTCAAATGGGGGCTCCAAGTAGAAAACGATTATAAGGGCTTCTTCGCAGAAGATCATTGTTAATAAAAAAAACATTGATACCTTTGTCAGAGAGCCTGACAAGCTGTACATTTTCTCTTACGGCTATTCGCAATTACGGATACAGTCGAAAAAAATTGTTAACACGAGAACTGATAACAATTAGGCTTATGATTTGGAGACGACTATGGAATTAACGAAGGACATCCTACTTGACCTACATAGAAGAATGGTAAGGATTCGGCATTTTGAAGATGAAGCAGGAAAGCTAAGTGAATCTGGTCAAATGCCAGGAGCTCTACACCTTTACGTTGGGGAAGAAGCAGTAGCTGCTGGGGTTATGGTTCATCTTTCTGACGAGGATCAGATTACGAGCACGCATCGAGGGCACGGGCACTTGGTAGCCAAAGGTGGCGATTTTAAACAAATGTATGCGGAGCTTTATGGGCGTTCAACTGGATACAACAAAGGTAAGGGCGGCAGTATGCATATCGCCAACGTCGATGCAGGAATGCTCGGTGCAAACGGGATTGTTGCTGCTGGTCCACCTATAGCTGTCGGTGCTGGCTTTTCTAACAAGTATCGTGGTACTAAAAATGTTGCCGTACCTTTTTTTGGTGACGGTGCAACGAATGAAGGATCGTTTCATGAGGCTGCCAATATGGCAGCTGTCTGGAAACTACCGGTAGTATTTGTTTGTGAAAACAATGGCTATGGTGAATTTACGCCACAAGCCGAGCATCAAGCTATCAAGGACATTACGGATCGGGCTGCAGGTTATGGGATGCCAGGCATCCAAGCAGATGGCATGGATGCAATAGCCGTCTGGGAAGCAGCAGGGGAAGCAATTGAACGTGCTCGGAACGGTGAAGGACCAACACTCTTGGAATGTAAAACTTACCGATACTATGACCACGTTGGCCGATCAGGGATCGGGCTTGAATACCGTTCAGATGAAGAACTGGACGAGTATCGCAAGGAAGATCCAATTCCAAAAATCGAAAAACACCTCATAGATAACAACGTGCTAACCGCTGATGAAATTCAGGCTGTCCATGATGGCATTCTTGCAGAAATCGCAGAAGCGATTAAGTTCGCTGAAAACAGCCCGTTACCGGACCCGTCAACAGTTACAGAAGATGTTTACTACACGGGATAAATATTTAGTTAAAAGTTAAAGGAGACAATTATGACAGCAGAAGCAACTACAGAAGCACGACAACTTCCTTACATCCTAGCTATTACCGAAGGGGTTAGGCAGAGCCTTCAGGAATACGACACTTCTTTCCTCGCAGGTGAAGATGTCGGTTTAGCAGGAAGCGTATTTCGTATTTATAAAGGTCTATATGCAGAATTTGGACCTGAGAGAGTAATTGACTCACCAATTTCTGAAGCAGGATTGATAGGCCTTGGAGTTGGTGCAGGTGCGACCGGACTAAGGCCAATGATCGATATTATGTTTAGCGACTTCATTGGGGAATGTATGGATGAAATTGCTAATCAATTAGCAAAAACTCGCTATATGTTTGGCGGTAAAACAACGCTGCCAGTGACGGTCCTCACAATGGGAGGCGGGGGCATTAATCTTGCCGCACAGCACTCTCAAAGCCTCGAGGCCTGGTTATGCCACATCCCTGGGCTAAAGGTCATGATGCCTGCAACTCCACACGATGTGAAAGGCGCAATCATTGCGGCAAATCGTGATGAGAACCCTGTATTCGTGATTATGAATAAAGCTTCTCTAGGCATTACAGGTGAAGTACCTGAAGAACCTTATGCAGTGAACATTGGTGAAGCCATCGTACGACGTGAAGGCTCTAATTTTACTATCGTTGCTATTGGTCGCATGATGCATGAAGCAATGACAGCAGCAGAAATTTTGGAAAAAGACGGCATCGATGTCGAGGTAATTGATCCACTCACCTTACAACCACTAGATACCGAAACTATTCTTACCTCTGTAAGAAAAACGCATCGCGCATTGGTTGTACATGAGGCTGTCCGTTTTGGAGGAATAGGTGCAGAAATTGCTGCACAAATCCAAGAGAATGCTTTCGATGATCTAGATGCGCCGGTAGGACGAATAGGTGCACCATTTTCTCCCGTACCTTTCAGTCCGCCTTTAGAACAGGCCTATCTCCCTAACGCACAAAAAATTGCAGATGGGGTGAAAGACCTGATTGGACTGGACTAAAACTTGCCCGGCCCTGTCGGTATTGTTGCAAATCCTGCGTCCGGAAAAGACATCAGACGCTTAGTGGCTAGGGCCTCGGTTTTTGACAACCAAGAAAAGAGCGCGATAGTACGCCGCGTTTTGGTTGGTGCAATGGCTGCGGGAGCACGAGATTTTGCATATCTTCCAGATACTCACAATATCGCAGCTGAAGCAGCCCATGAGTTTAAAGACAAGGCCAATTTTACTGAAGTACAAATCACTCGTACTGCCTCAACTATGGACACTGTTTATGCAGCACAGGCCATGTTCGACATCGGCTGCTCAATTGTTCTGACTCTTGGCGGAGATGGCACAAACCGTGCCTTCGCAAAAGGTTGGCAAAATGTACCTCTCGTACCGATTTCAACCGGTACAAATAATGTCTTTCCGGGGTTAGTAGAGGGAACAGTAGCAGGAGCTGCAGCAGGATTAATTGCTGCAGGAAAAATCGAACTTGCCAGTGTTTCAAATCAAGTCAAAGCAACAACAATTGAGATTGAGAATGAGGAAGATGACTTGGCTTTAGTTGATGCAGTTCTTGTCGAAGGAGGGTTTGTAGGGGCACGTGCAATATGGTCAAGTGAACAGTTGAAAACTGCAGTCCTTACAAGGGCTGAAGCTTCCGCCGTTGGACTTACTGCAATTGGGGGACTTATAAACCCGATAACTCAAAGTGACGATACAGCCTTAGTTATTCAATTCGGGCCAGATGGAGAACTCATTAATGCCCCCATAGCACCAGGCCTCTATGAACCCGTTCCTGTTATATCTACAGATGTAATAGAGTTCGGAGAAACTGTTACAGTGGAAGGACCAGGGGTACTTGCATTTGATGGTGAGAGAGAACGAGTGTTGCGAAAGGGACAAACCGCTAAACTCCAAGTAAATCGTAATGGCCCGCACGTTGTGGACGTTCATGCGACACTAACTAAAGCAGCCCATTTGGGTTTATTTTTGACAAAATAGAACGGGAGTGTGAGAACTAATGCCAACTCAAGTGTATATGGCCAAACTAGGAATGACGATGACAGAAGGCACGGTCGCAGAATGGCTTGTAACTGACGGTGGCTCCATAGAGGCAGGACAACCAATCTATCGAGTCGAGACCGAAAAAATAGATATGGAAATTGAGTCTGAAGATACAGGCACAGTACGTCACGTTGTACCAGCAGACACAACTCTCGAACCTGGCGATGTAGTAGCACTTATTTATAAAGAAGGAGAGGAAGTCCCCGATACTCTACCCGACGTACAGGATTCGAAATCTGAAGAAATAGCTGAGAATGAAGAAGTAACGATAGGGGAGAGCGCTCCGCAACAAGTCAGTAATGACACCTCTGAGCCAAAAGCCCAAAGTGAGGGAAAGCGAGTCCCCGCAACTCCTGCAGCACGAAAATTAGCGGAAAAACTTGGAGTAGATCTATCACTGATCACAGGCAGTGGCCCTCGTGGAAGAGTGACTGAAGCAGATGTACAATCGGCCTCCACCGTAGAAACACCAAAAACTACTACACGCGTTAATGCTTCGCCTGTTGCAAAACGACTTGCTAGTGAGCTGGGGGTAGATCTCAGTTTATTACAAGGAAGTGGAGCACGTGGACGAATTACAAAAGAGGATGTAGAGGCTGCAGCAAATACAACAACACCTTCCGTAAAGCAAGCCCCACAATCAGGACCACAGGCTGGAGAAACAGTACCTGTAAAAGGCATGCGAAAAGTCATAGCCCAAAGAATGTATGCCAGCCTGCAGGAAAGTGCTCAACTCACCATGGATATGGAAGTAACTATGGACAATGCTGTTCAACTGAGAAACCAGTTAGTAGAAGAATGGGCACCTGAAGGAATAAAGCCTTCTTATACAGATCTCGTGATGGCAGCAACAGCAAAAGCTTTGTTAGAGCACCCATTTGCAAATGCGACTTTCTCAGAAAAAGAAATCCAGTTGCTCACAGAAGTACATATAGGTATGGCCGTAGCCTTAGAGGAGGGTCTTGTAGTACCAGTGATTCGCAATGTAGATCAATTAGCGCTCAAAGATATTGCCAAGGAATCCGCTCGCTTAGCCTCAGCCGCACGTGAAGGAAAATTAGGGATGGATGAAATGACTGGTGGAACTTTCACAGTCACTGCCTTAGGAATGTTCGGTGTGGATTCATTCACTCCAATTATTAATTCACCTGAGGTAGGAATACTTGGAGTTAACCGTATACGGGACAATACAAAATGGGATGGGGACAGACCTATCAAGCAACAAACAATGACTCTCAGTCTCACTTGGGACCATAGAGCCCTTGATGGAGCTCCTGCGGCTCAATTCCTTGGAACGATAAAAAACTACCTGGAAGCCCCCTACCGCTTACTAATTTAAAAAAATAAAGGATTGCTATGGAATCACAACGTTTCGATATTGTAATAATTGGTGGAGGTCCTGGTGGCTACGTTTGTGCGATACGAGCTGCACAAGCAGGTTTGTCTGTAGCTCTCGTTGAACGTGAAAATCTAGGCGGAGTTTGCCTTAATTGGGGATGCATACCGACAAAGTCACTACTGCATACAGCTGATCTTTATCGCGAAATCCAAGAGGCTGAGGCCTTCGGGATTTCCGCACAGAAAACTACATTTGATCTTGAGAAAGTTGTTCAGCACTCGAGGGCAGTTTCAGAACAACTAACAAACGGCGTAAAATTTTTGATGAAAAAAAATAAAGTGCAGGTTTTTGACGGAATTGGGCGACTAGACGGACCTGGGCGAGTGCTCATAACAGCAGAAGATCAAACTGAAGTCACAATTGAAAGTAACGCAATTGTGATAGCAACCGGAGCACGCGCACGCTCTCTTCCTAACATTGAACCGGATGGCGAACTTATTTGGACATATAGGGAAGCTATGGTTCCGAAAGAATTACCGAAAAAGCTCCTGGTGATAGGTTCAGGAGCAATAGGAGCAGAATTTGCTTCTTTTTACAATGCACTTGGCTCAGACGTAACAATCGTCGAAGTTCTTCCCCAGATATTACCGGTTGAAGACACAGAAGTTTCCGAATTTGTCCGAAATGAATTCGAGGGACGTGGCATAACAATTATGACTGCAACGAGAGTTGAAAGTCTTACTAGCACTAAAAAAGGTCTGGTAGCAAAGATTTCTTCCGAAAATGGTAGCGAGGAAAATATTTTTGATCGAGCGATTTTAGCAGTTGGTGTCACTGGTAATGTGGAAAACTTGGGCTTAGAAACAACATCAGTGACAACAGAAAAAGGTTCGATCGTAGTGAATGAGTGGTTAGAAACAGAAGAGGAAGGTATTTACGCAATTGGGGACGTTGCTGGTGCACCTCTACTAGCACATAAAGCAATGCACGAGGGTGTGTTCTGTGCTGAACAAATAGCTGGCATTGATCATGCGCAACCAATGCAAAAAAGCCGCGTTCCTGGATGCACATACTGCCACCCACAAGTCGCGAGCGTTGGTCTAACAGAGCGTGCTGCAAGTGAAGCTGGGCATAAATTACGAATTGGGAAATTTCCACTCATGGGGAATGGCAAAGCAATCGCAATTGGAGATACCGCTGGCTTTGTGAAAACTATTTTCAATGCAGACACAGGTGAATTAATTGGTGCGCACCTCGTAGGACCAAATGTCACTGAAATGGTTCAAGGTTTTGTTTTAGCAATGGGACTTGAAACCACGGAAACCGAATTGATGGAAACAATTTTCCCACACCCTACTGTCTCCGAAGCAATGCATGAATCAATTCTTGACGCCTATGGCCAAGCACTTCACATCTAGTTGCACTGGGCACAGGTATTGACTATGGCCGATCTTATCGATCATTTAAAAAAGCTCGCATCATCAGGTAATGATTCCCAAGAAGTTTTAAAAATTGCTGAAGAATTACTGTCAGGTGGAATAATGCTAGAAACCGAACTAGCTGATCCCGATGGAACAATCGAATCGGTAAAGACAGAAACAGAACGCATGCACAGAGAGGTTCAGTCTGGGATGCGCAGATTCCCAGGAAGTGCAGCCGGAGGATTTCACAGATCAGATCTTGATCCACGAGCCATGGCAACCCTTGCAACCTTGGCATATGCAAGAAAAGGGGGTATTTATGAACTGCAGGAATTAATCGATTTATTAAAAAAAGGAGATATTCCACACGAATGGTTTATCCGTGAAGCGGTACGTTTACGAACCCTTTTTATTATCCTGCCAATGTTAATCCTTGAGATGGAAACTTCAGGACTACACCCTGCTGATTTTGCAGAAAAAGTTACAGCAGCAGCTAAAAGAATCGGAAGTGTACACATACCAAAAATAATTGCCCCAAATAATTAAGGCCTTGCGGTACTACTAACAAAAAACGAGAATGACAACATGAGCTGGCTAACAAAAGAACAGAGTGAATATCCTTACGATGACGTATTAGGCATAAGGCCAGAGTTACGAGACCTTTATCGCAACTTTTATGGAAAACTCTGGGACGATGAACTAGTACCAGTAAACCTGCTTGAATTATGTCGCTTACGTATTGCCCAAATACACGAATGTGATACCGAATGGGAAGTTAGGCACTCAGAAGCAGGAATCAGTGATGAACAAATTCAAAAACTTCAAAACTGGGAAGGCAACCAACTGTTTTCCCCTGTTGAACAGGCAGTATTGAGATTCGCTGAAAAAATGCCTTGGCAACATCATGAAATTACAGATAAAGATTTCGAAACAATGCGTGCCCACCTAAGTGAACCTGAGGTAGTAGCGCTCACAGTTGCATGTGGCTTGTTTGATGCAAATTGCAGACTACGCATCGCTCTTTCGGTTAAACAAGGAAAAAAAGAAACAAAAGCACCAGCAGGTGCTGAACAAGCAATACGATGAGGAGAAAACATGTCTACAAAACCACGAGTTAGTTCGGCAATCCCTGAACAAACACCCAACTTTGGTTCAGCACTGGCACATCAGCCTGGCTTAGCAGAAGCTTTTGGGAAACTATATGCAACATTTTGGGGATCTAACGAGCTAGACCATCGAACAAAAGAAATTACACGAATGAGGAATGCCCGCGTTACTGACTGCGGATTCTGAAAACAAGTACGCTTCGCCGTGGCGCGTGAGCAAGGATTAACTGAAGAACATGTCGAACAGATAGATGATGGCTACGAGACTTCAACGCTATCTGAACGCGATAAAACTGCGCTACAACTAACCGATGCCATAGTCGGGGATCCTAGGCAAGTGCCCGAATCATTGCAAAAGCAGCTCCGTGATCATTTCAGCGATCCCCAAATTGTAGAAATGTCTCTAGGTGTAGGACTATTTTTAGCTCTTTCAAAAGTCCTGATTTCCCTTGGACTAGAACCTGAAGAAATGGATATAGCCATAACACCAACACCAGGAAGTGCCAACTAAATTTATCTGCTGTTTGACATGTTAGAAACAGACTGGCAGCATCATTGTGTACAAACGACAGAAAACCACAAAACGGAGATAATTATGGTCACAGAGTCACGACTTTCAGGAACACCTATGGAAAAGGCGCCAGAGCCAGAATTAGGTACAGAACTGATTCCAGCTGAACGCTATACCTCAGAGGAATACAGGCAACTTGAATGGGATCGTATGTGGACAAAGGTCTGGAATTGGGCTGGCCGTCTGCAGGATATCCCAAACCCTGGTGATTATTTCACCTTTGAACTAGGTAGTGAGTCGATTCTTATCGTCCGTGAAACCGAAGATAAAATACGTGCTTTCTATAACGTTTGCCCACATCGTGGAAACCAGATTCGTAACGCTGGTATCGGTCATGCTGAAACATTCCAGTGTGCTTACCATTTCTTTGAGTTTGACCTTCAGGGTCACCTCGTTTGTGTACCAGATGAGTACACATTCACCCAGGGCGTACCAACAGAAACCGGTTTGGTAGAACTTCCATGTGATACATGGGGCGGCACCGTTTGGATTAACATGAATGAGGATTGTGAATCTCTAGAAGAATTCCTCGGTGTTATCCCTGAACACCTAGACCCATATCATTTCGAAGATATGTATATGGTTCAGGATAGAACAATTGAATGGGATACAAACTGGAAAGCTTCAGTAGATGCATTCAATGAGGTTTACCACGTCCAGGGTATTCATCCACAAATTCTTGAATCACTCGATGATATCAATGTACAGATCGACCTCTATGAACGACATAATCGCTATCTCGTCCCCTTCGGTTTGGTAAGTCCTCGCTATCCAAATCAGGATGAAATAACAAGTTCCCTTAAAGGGATGATGCTTACAGCTGGTATTGATCCAGAAACATTTGATGGCAACATGGCAGACGTTCGTCCCGCTATGCAAAAGGCAACAAGAGAGAAAGCCGAAGCTGCTGGTATGGATTTCTCAGACTTGAATGATGATCAGATGACGGACGACTACCACTACTACATCTTCCCAAATCTGACCTTCAATACCCACGCAGGTGGATTTATGATGTTTCGACAGCGCCCACATCCAACTGATCCCAATAAAATGTTCTATGACCTGCAGAACTTTGCACTCATTCCTGCCGTGGTTCCGCACAATGGTGCAGATGCAGATGCTGGACAAAGAAGTAGTGTTGAGCCTCCCCCAAGACCAAAACACGAAACCTATAAACATGGCGAAGTCTCGTTAGGACTAGGTTTAGATCAAGATTCATACAATCTGCCAAGGGTGCAGAGAGGGATGGGCTCAAAAGCGTATAAGGGCTTATTGATTAACTATCGAGAACGTCGCATCCGACACATGCACAAAACTCTTGATGATTATATCGAGGGACCTGACCGCTAAATGAAACAACCTATACACTAATAGGGCTGTGCCGATATAGGTTTACGCTGAAAGGAATACTAGTGAGCCAAGAGGAAGAAATACCATTTACTTCAGTAGGTGAAGAAGGGATGCTCAAGCTTAATGAAGTTGCGCAAGTTGCAATTGAAGATACACAAATACTGTTAGTTAATGCTGAAGGCCAATACTACGCAATTCAAGATCTATGTACTCATGATGACGCTCCCCTTGGACAAGGGAGGGTAGTTGGTTGTGAAATAGAATGTGCGCGGCATGGTGCAAAATTTGATGTTACAGATGGTTCAGCCACAGCATTACCTGCATTTAGACCCATCGCAACGTTTCCTGTACGGATCAAGGATGGGGTAATCGAAGTGCAATATAAGAAACCTGAACCACCAAAATTTGAAGATCCTCGTATTGGATTTCAACCATTTCCGTCAGCCTAAGAACAGGATGTAATATAAGAAGACAATGGCGACTACATGCTAGGCGTTATGTACATTAAGGAGTAATCGTGAGTGGATTAAATAAAAAGGGTCGAGATTCAGAATTACGACAAAATTATGAAGACAGCGTTGCTGCCGAAGGCAGGGAGGGGGCGGGTCCATACACAACGATTTCAAGTCGGCCTATCAATCGCCTATACGACCCAACAGATATAGAACATCTTGACTACGAAAAAGATATCAACCTTCCTGGTTCATATCCGTATACAAGAGGCGTCCATAAAACTGGGTATAGAGGGAAAAGTTGGACAATTAGAATGTTCAGCGGCTTCGGTTCAGTAGAAGAGACAAATGCCCGCTACCACGATTTATTGAATGCTGGAAATAACGGCCTTTCAATCGCTTTTGATATGCCTACATTAATGGGTTATGACCATGATGAACCTTGGGCCGCAGGGGAGTTTGGTTCATGTGGAGTTGCAGTGGACTCCATTAAAGACATGGAAATCCTATTACAGGATTTACCCCTAGACAAAATTACAACCTCGATGACGATTAATAGCCCTGCACCAGTAATTTGGGCACTATTTATCGCAGCAGCTGAGAAACGAGGCGTGCCCCGTTCTGCATTAGCAGGAACGCTACAGAACGACATACTCAAAGAATATATCGCTCAGAATGAGTTTATTTTCCCACCACGTGACTCAATGAAACTCGTTACTGACACAGTCGAATTTGCTACAAATGAGATGCCGAGCTGGAATCCAATTAGTGTCAGCGGATACCACATTCGAGAGGCCGGCTCTACCTCAGCACAAGAACTAGCATTCACACTGGCCGATGGTATCGAATATGTACGGTGGGGAATCGAGCGAGGTCTTTCCGTTGATAGTTTTGCTCCTCGAATTTCCTTCTTCTTTAACTGTCATAATGATTTCTTTGAAGAAATAGCTAAATTCAGGGCTGCTCGTCGACTATGGGCTCGTGTTATGAGAGAAGATTTTGGTGCAGAAATGCCACGTTCGTGGCTGATGCGTTTCCACACTCAAACTGCTGGAGTTTCCTTAACGGAACAGCAACCAGAGGTGAACCTAGTACGTGTAGCAATCCAAGCTCTAGCTGGTGTTTTAGGCGGTACACAATCACTCCACACTGATTCAATGGACGAAGCTCTTGCATTACCATCAGACAAGGCGGTTAGACTAGCAGTCCGAACACAACAAGTACTTCTGCATGAAACTGGCGTTGCTAACACTGTAGATCCATTGGGTGGATCATATTTCCTTGAAAAACTTACTGATGACATGGAAAAAGAAGCACGTGCTTA
This sequence comes from Dehalococcoidia bacterium, assembly GCA_022451885.1. Taxonomy (GTDB): domain Bacteria; phylum Chloroflexota; class Dehalococcoidia; order Tepidiformales; family Tepidiformaceae; genus JAKUNN01. Next base: position 19,731 of record JAKUNN010000002.1, read on the forward strand.
CTTTGAACGCATTGAAGAGATCGGTGGAGTAATTCCTGCTCTTGAAACAGGCTATTTCCAAAAAGAAATTGCTGATGCTTCAGCTCGCTTCCAACGAGAAGTCGAAAGCGGTGAACGTACGATCGTTGGTGTTAATGATTTCATCACAGATGAGCCACTAGAAATTCCAATCTTAAAGATGGATCCTGAGGGAGAACGCAGGCACTTAGTTCGATTGAAAAAACTCAAGTCAGAACGTGACGCTGACGCCTGGGGAGAAGCTATGCGCGCACTAGAAAAAGCCAGTGAAGCAGGTAATGAGAACTTAATGCCTTTAATTCTTGATGCTGTAAATGTAGGGGCAACCTCGGGAGAAATTTGTAACATGTGGCGTCGAGTTTACGGAGAATACCAAGAACACGTTGTTGTTTAGTTTGCAAATGTTTCTGAAGGAACATTAAAGGAAATGACAACTTGCAAGACGAACGCTAATATCCCTCCATGTCAACTGAGCTTCCACTTTCAGGTATAAGAGTTCTAGACCTAACAGGAGTTTGGGCTGGATCATTTTCAACAGCTATCCTCGCCGACTTAGGAGCAGAGGTGTTAAAGCACGAAAATCGATACATATGGCAGCCCGCAACACGTGCTGGCATAGCACGTCCTCCAAGAGAAATGACACAGGAGGGTAATGGCTGGCTAAATGGATATCCTAATAATGAGCCCGGTCCACGCCCATGGAATTATAATCCTATGTTCATAAGCTTTTTTAGAAATAAGCGTGCATTCACAGCTGATATTAGGAGGCCAGAGGGGCTTGAGATACTAGGAAAACTAGCAGAAATCTGTGATGTCGCAGTCGAAAATAGTGTGCCCGGAACTATGGAAAAGCTAGGGATCACTTGGGAATGGCTTAAGGAAAAAAATCCCCAGATGATTTTTTTGCGAGCATCCGGCTACGGTCTAACTGGAAAATATCGCGAGACCCGAACGTTCGGAGCACACATTGAAGGAACTATGGGACATGCTCTACTTCGTAGTTATCGTGACGAAAGCCCGGATACGAATTCTTCAGTCTTTGCTGCCGACTATATTGCGGGAACCCAAATGGCCTTCGCTATCATGGCAGCTCTATGGAAACGTAAGACAAGCGGGACAGGGCAACTAATAGAACTCGCATTATCTGAAAATGCTGTTCCAATGTTTGCACAGGCGTACATGAACTTTGCACTTAATAAAAAAGAGGAAAAGCGAATTGGCAATCGTTCCATTTACGAAGAAGAAGCACCAAGTGGAATCTATCCGTGTAAACCTGTCGGAGATGGAAGTGGCCACTCAGGAGGTGACCGTTGGATTGCAATCAGCATAACTACCGATAAAGAGTGGGAAAACTTGAAAGCATTTATGGGAGAACCAGACTGGATGCAAAGTGAGGCTTTTAAAAGCGGAGAGGGTAGAGCAGCGCAACATGACCTTTTAGACAAGCAAATAGCCGAATGGACAGTACATCATGACGATATAGAGCTGTTTCATAAATTACAGAAGAGTGGAATACCTGCCTCACCAATCCTAGACGGTTCACGTATTACAAATGATCCTCATGTATTGGATCGTGATCTTTATCAAGAACAAGAGCTTGAGGATCCTATAGGTGTTTTTCGTTACCCAAGGCCACTGTATTTATTACCCGCATCTGAGGAAAAAGGAATAAGACTAGCCCCTAGAGCGATGGGCCAAGACAACGAATATGTATATCGTGAACTACTAAACATCACCGATGAGGAATATCTAGCACTTGAACAGGCAGGTCATATTGCAAACGAATTCGATGAATCCCTCCCGTAAATCTTGACCTCACTTAAAACAAATAAAGGAAAGAACATGGCAACAGTAGAAGAAATCGAAAATGCATTGGACCACGTTGAATTGCAACAACTACCTCTAAAATACGGACATGCACTGGATCTGATCGGACGGGGACGACATCGCAAAGATGAAAGCAGCATGAAAGAAGGATCGGAGTTACTAAGAGAATGCTTTAGTGAGGATTTTATCTTCGAAGAGTTAGGTGGGGAAACGATCAATGTCCCCGGCGCAGAAGGATGGATTGACTACGTAGCAAATGCTCTCGGAGGCTTCGTAGGTACGCAACACTTAATCGCCCCACCCCTAGTAATCATTAAAACAAGCCCTTCGAATAAAGATGGGATTCGCATCGGTGGAAAAGCTACCCTACGGAGCTACGTTATAGCTACCCATATTTCGCCACCTCCTGGGACAGAAATTTACGATTTAGGAAAGAAATCACCAGCAACTACAACTGGAACAAACTTTGGTGTATACGGAACATATAGAGACGAATGTATTCGTACGAAAGAAGGATGGCGTATCAGAAGACGATCGCTAGATTATCTACATACCCAAGGTTATTTTTTTAGTGAACAAATGTAAGAGATCAGCAGGTGGATATGGAGATTGAAGGGCAGTGATAAAGATATTTACAAAAAGAGCAGTACTTCTAGCACTTCAACGAGCGGCTAGAAAGTATTTAACTATTGCTTAAATAGGAGCATCGATGAACGGAACAGTACCTATAGGTATAGGACTACCACAAGTTTTTCCTGAAGGAAGAAATTCTGATTTAGCCGAAATCGCAACATTTGCACAAAAAGCTGAGGAAACGGGTTTTGAAAGTCTTTGGGCTCTCGAACAAATAGCTGATCAAGGAAGTATGTTAGAGCCGATCAGCCTACTATCATTTGTTTCTGCGGTCACGCAACAGGTACGCCTTGGTACTTCGGTATTTGTTTTACCCCAAAGGAATCCAATACAGCTAGCAAAAAGCCTTTCCACACTGGATTTGTTGAACAATGGACGCACAGTTGTGGGGGTAGGCATTGGCCATGGAGATGATCTTAATTCAGCTTTCGGTCTGCCACGAGGGAGACGAATTCGACGCTTCAACGAAAATCTTGCTGTTATGCGAGCACTATGGGCTGACGAAAACGCATCGTTTGATGGTGATTTTTATAAATTTAAAAATTTACGTATGTCCCCAAAACCACAACAGCGACCAAGCATACCGATTTGGTTCGGTGCACGTAGTCAACCCGCATTGACTCGGACAGCCAAACTCGCAGATGGATGGATGGGAGCTGGCTCATCAAGCGTTAGCGAATTTGGGGAACATATAAAATTGCTAAAAAATGCATTGGACGACCTCGATAGAGATCCTACAAATTTTATATTTTCAAAACGAATTTATTTGGCTATCGATACAAATCAAAATAGAGCAGAACAGAGGATGAAGGCTTTTTTTGCACACACATACGGAGACCCAGAGATGGCCCATCAGGTTGCTATTTGGGGTTCTCAGGAAACTGTATTTGAAAGAATTAACGAAATTATAGAACTGGGAGCAAATCATGTTTTAGCCCATTTTGTATTTGATTTCAACGAACATTTGGATGCTCTAGCACCTCTGGTAAAACAATAAATTACGTATTGCAAAGTTACTAAGGAAGAAAATAATCAACTATACTGCTACACGAAAGGAACAAAATGGTTGAAATTTTACGAGCCAACGAAATGGGTTTTTGTATGGGGGTCCGACGGGCAGTACAAATAATGGAACATGAATCCGCAGAAGGAAGACCCATCGTAAGTGCTGGTGAAATAGTGCATAACCCTCGGGTCGTAGAACAACTCGAAAAGGTTGGGGTACGACAGCTACCTGGTCCGGATGAAATAGCGGGTGATTTCGGCAAAGCGACAGCAGAATATGTTAAAAACGAACGTGTAGCTATTACTGCACATGGGGTTGGCGAAAAGGTTTTACGTGATATTGAGTCCGCAGGTCTTGAAATTGTTGATACAACATGCCCTGTAGTTACACGTGCACAACGATTTGCACAAAAATTTGTACGCGATGGCTGGCATGTTTTGATCTTTGGTGATCCGGGCCATAAAGAGGTGAGAGGAACTATCGGTTGGGCTTTTGATAAAAAAGGAGAGGCCAAGGCAACCGTAACAGCACAATCAGATTTATCCCATCTTAAAAAAATGATTGAGGAGTTCCCCGGTGGCTTCCCTAATAAAATTGGGGTTATGGCACAAACAACCCACAAAATGGAAGCATTTGCCCAATTTGTCTCTAATTTGATGTTGTTACAACGAGATGCCAACTTTGAAATGCATGTAGTTAATACACTTTGTCACGCGACCACAGGCCAACAAGAAGAAGCAGCAGCATTAGCCAAAATTGTGGATCTTATGATAGTAGTGGGCGGTCAAAAAAGTGCCAACACACGTCACCTACGAGAGGTTTGCGAGGAACAAGGTACCACCACTTATCACATAGAAAACCCAGACCAAATCAACCCTGAATGGTTAAAAGGAAAAGTACGTGTCGGTTTAACAGCAGGGGCTTCGACACCTGATAGCTCCATTGATGAAGTAGAAAACAGGCTTATAGAATTATCTCAAAGCTAGATGATGGACCAAGTAAATCGAGAAGCCCTCGACTTCGCACTGCAACAAGGCACAGATCATCTACTTTCCGAACAAGCAGATGACGGGTACTGGTGGGGTGAACTCGAATCAAACGTGACCATGGCGGCAGAACATATCTTGTTAGAACGGTTCCTTGGATCATATGACATCGAACGTGAATCGCGAATAAGACGATATATCCTGTCATTACAAAAAGAAGATGGTTCATGGCCTATCTATTGGGATGGCCCTGGCGATGTAAGTATCACGGTGGAAGCTTACTTTGCTCTAAAGCTTTCAGGTGAAGAACCTTCAAGTAAACAAATGATCCGAGCACGTGATTGGATCATTCAGCACGGAGGAATTGCAAAAACCCGGATTTTTACAAAATTGTGGCTAGCACTGTTCGGTCAATTTGAATGGTCGGGGCTACCTGTCATGCCACCTGAAGCTATCTTACTACCTCCAAAATTTCCTCTAAACATCTATGCATTTGCTTCTTGGGCTCGCGCAACTATGGTACCTATCCTTTTAGTTTCAACAAAAAAACCAATAATAGAAATCCCGAAGGAGCTTGGAATTAGCGAACTCGCCCTCAAAAAAAGCGACTTACAGAAAATTGAATTTAAGCAAGGTGCAAAATTGTTTAGCTGGCGCACTTTATTTTTATCGGTAGATCGTATTTTAAGACTTCACGAAAAGTCTCTGTGGAAACCTTTACGAAAAAAAGCTATTAAAGCCTGTGAAGAATGGATTATTAAACACCAAGAAAAAGATGGGTCATGGGGAGGTATACAACCACCGTGGGTCTACTCATTGATTGCCTTAAAGTGTCTTGGCTACAAATTAGACCATCCGGTAATGGCAAAAGGGTTAGATGGTCTGCTAACTAGTTTTGCACTAGAAACGAAGGACACATTTACTGTCCAACCTTGTCTATCCCCTGTCTGGGATACAGCATTAGCAATCACTGGCCTTAGAGAAGCCGGCGTCCCTGCAAATGATCCGGCTTTAGAACGCGCAGGAAAATGGTTACTAAGTACGGAAATAACTAGTCTTGGTGATTGGGCAATTACAACTCGTGGCATAGAACCGGGTGGTTTTCCTTTCGAATTCGCAAATGAACAATATCCTGATACAGACGATACTGCGGAGGTACTCATAGCATTACGCCTGCTAGATTTGCCAAATAAAGATGCCCCTTTTTTACGTGCCAAACGATGGCTAAGAGCAATGCAATCAAACAACAAAGGTTGGGGTGCGTTCGATCGAGATAACACTCGTAATTTTGTCTCCGAAATCCCGTTCTGTGATTTCGGTGCAGCATTGGATCCTCCAACTGAAGATGTAACTGCACACGTTTTAGAATTTCTTGCTTTAGAAAACTCACCTATCGACAAAGAAATAATAGAAGGTGCTATCGATTTTCTCTGGGAGACACAGGAGGAGGACGGAGCTTGGTGGGGACGATGGGGAGTAAATTATATCTACGGGATTGGAGCAGTGGTACCAGCATTAATTGCTTCTGGTATTAGTCCAGATGATACGCGTATCAAAAAAGCAATTTCATGGCTAGAAAATTTCCAAAATCCTGACGGGGGTTGGGGGGAAACTTCAATTACCTATGATGACCCTTCAAAACGCGGACTAGGCAAGAGCACTGCATCACAAACGGCATGGGGAATACTTGCAATTTTGGCTGCTGACGATATAAACAGCACAGCTTTAACAAAAGCTGTGAATTATTTGATACATACCCAATCCGAAGATGGACAATGGGAAGAAGAGGCATTTACAGGCACTGGTTTTCCACAAGACTTTATGCTCAAATATCACATGTATCGTAATTACTGGCCCTTATGGGCACTTGGCCGCTACCGACGCCTCCATAACAACAATCCAATACACCTACCTAACGTTTCACCGTTAAATTAAGTCCAATGAACCTAACCAATTCTTCAAAAGCTAGAACTGGTGAACTTGAACAATCGTACGCATGGTGTGAAGATTTTTCCCGTTTGCATAACGAAAATTTTACTGTCGTCTCGTGGCTTCTGCCAAAAAAAATTCGGCCCCACTTTTTTTCAGTCTATGCCTTTTGCAGATATACCGATGATCTTGGAGATGAAGCAGATGGTGATAGGAAAGCGTTACTTGATGCTTGGGAAGACGAGGTTCTTTCCGCAGTTGAAGGGAATAGCCATAGACCTCTAACAAAAGCATTGCATCAAACAATCAATGAATGTTCGATGCCAACCGAACCCTTCTTACGACTCATTGAAGCCAATAGAATTGACCAGCACAAACAACGTTTTACGGATTATGAAGAACTACTTGATTATTGTAGTTACTCTGCTACCCCCGTTGGACAAATGGTCCTGAGTATTTTGGGTCATCATGATGCCCTAAGAATCGAGCTCTCTGATGCAACATGTATAGGTCTTCAGTTGGCAAATTTTTGGCAAGACGTTTCAGTAGATATTACAAAAGGCCGTATATATATACCTCAGGAAGACTTGAAACGTTTTGGGGTCACAGAATCGGACATACAAAAACAAAAAGTCACAGAATCTTATAAGAAATTAATGCAATTTGAAGTTGAGAGAACACGAAACTGGTTTCGTAAAGGTGCTGGCTTAGAACATACACTACCAAGAAACGTGCGAACTGATATACGCTTGTTTCGACTAGGTGGTGAAGCAATTTTGAATGCAATAGAAGATGTGCAATATGACACATTAAGCAACAGACCAACCATAAAAAAGAGCAGTAAAGCTAAAATAGCAATTACGAATCTCATACGTGGTCTACTAAGGCTATAAATTAGCGAGAATAAAAGGAATTACTTTGTCTACTGATGCATTAACTCAATTGGAAAACACTCGAGATATGCACTACACAACGGACACTGCATACGCATGGTGCAAACTGTATACGCAGCAACGCGCCTCCAATTTTTATTATGCATTCGCAATTCTCCCCGCAGAAAAACGAGATTCGATTTATGCAGCATACGCATTCAGTGGGTACGTCGATGACATCGCAGATGAACTTCAAGATCGAAAGGTTCAAGAAGATGCTATCTCTCAAGCAAGAAGAGAACTTAAAGATTGTTATAGGGGAACAGCTTCAGGCCCACTTTTTACAGCACTACTAGCGACAATCAAAAAATATGACATACCACAAGAGTATTTTGAAGAATTGGTTAATGGTGTGGAAATGGATTTCACAATTAATCGTTACCCGACATGGTCTGATCTTGAGAAATATTGTTACCGCGTAGCTTCTATGGTTGGTCTAATTTGCACCTCAATTTTTGGAACAAAACCAGACGAAAACATGAAACAATATGCAATCAAGATGGGCTTAGGTCTCCAAATAGTTAATATCATGAGAGATGTCACCGAGGATGCAAAACGTGGAAGAATTTACTTCCCTCAAGATGAACTAGTACAGCACCAACTGACCGACAAAGACATATTAGAAGGTTTGTATGACGAACGTTTTATCTCTTTGATGAAACAACAAGGAGAACGAGCAAGAGAATACTTTCTCGAGGGCAGAAGACTGTTACCTCTGCTTGATAACCGTTCCCGAATGTGCGTAAACGTAATGCAAGGCTTTTATTTTGAAATACTCAAACGAATTGAACAGAAGAATTACAATGTCACTGCTGAACGCGTAGGGCTCACTAGCAAAGAGAAAATCTTTGCAATAGCTCGACTTTGGCTCACTGCACTTTTAAACACAAAATAATGCGTATTGCAATTATTGGGGGAGGATTAGCAGGCCTTGCAGCTGGATGTGAACTTTCTGATCACGGACATACCGTTGAAGTTTTTGAAAGTCGTCCATGGGCTGGTGGTGCAACATATTCATTCATCCCACCCGAAGGAACCGGAGAGGTAGACAACGGACAGCACATTTTTATGCATTGCACCACTGCATATAAAAAATTTTTAGAACGGCTTGGCACATTGGATCTAACTAAGCAACAAAAATTATTGCATATACCCGTCTTTGATGAGAACGGTCAACGTTCAGACATTCAAACGGCGTATTTACCGGCACCACTACATTTCATACCCACTCTTATCTCGTACAAACACCTAGCACTTAAGCAGAAAATTCAAATTGCCGTAATTCTGCTAAAAATCAAAGTGTTTAACACATCACATATTACTGAGAATCAATCCTTTCATTCCTGGTTAATCAGCCAAGGTCAAGATGATCAGACAATCAGAGGTTTTTGGGATTTCCTAATGAGACCAATTTTAAATTGCACAACTTCCCAAGCAAGTGCAAAACAAGCACTTTTCGTGATAAAGAAAGGCCTCTTATCAGATAAAAAAGCCATGGCGATTGGGCTTTCCACTGTTGGATTAAGTACGTTACATATACATCCAGCAAAAAAGTACATCGAAGATAGGAACGGGAAAATAAGAACTCGCTCCAAAGTTGAAAAACTCATAGTAAACAACGGCCATGTTGAAGGGCTAAAAATTAAAGACCAGGAAGTTGCTACTTTCGATGCATATATTTGTGCACTCCCACCATGGTACGTTCAAGAAATACTTCCAAAGCCATGGCAAACTATGGGCCCACTAAACTTGCTCAGTGCCTTTCAGCCATCTCCTATCATGAACATCCACATATGGTACAACGAACCAATAACAAACTTGGAATTCGCAGCTTCTTTGAACGAAAACCTCCAATGGATATTCAACCAAACAAAAATCAGCGGAGAGGAGTCAGACCAAGAACATCTAGTTATTTCAATTAGTGCACCTGAAACACTTTTTAAACTAACAAAAAAAGAAGCCTTACAGGCTATACTTCCTGAATTGAATAAAGTTTTACCAAAAACTAAAGAAGCAGAAATAAGCGACTACTTAGTTATTAAAGAACCGCGAGCAACATTTATCCCCTCAGCCGGGTTAAAACGACCTGGCCCTATAACACCTTTAAATAATTTTTTTCTTGCAGGAACTTATACAGATACAGAATGGCCAGCAACGATGGAATCTGCTGTTCAAAGTGGTCATAATGCTGTAGTCGCACTGGAAAAAAATTCGAAATCATGGATTTCTCCTAACTAATGCCTACCCTACCACCCAAAATTTCAAAGGTAATTCGGATCCTCGCTGGAACTGGTGTCAGCGCAGGAGTAATTTGGCTATTCCTTAAAGATGTACAACTTGGAGAAGTTGCAAATTCTCTAAAAATGGCTGATCCCATATTTGTCATACCAATGATTGGAATATTTTTTCTACGGTATTGGCTAAGAGCTTTGCGATGGAGCGTCTTAGTTCAGCACCTGAGGAAAATCAGCCCAAGGCTTGCTTTGCCGCGCGTAATTTTTGCACAGGCATCTAATGTAGTTCTTCCGTTTCAGCTTGGATATGTCGTAATGGTTCAAATTAGTTCACGCAAATTTCAACTGGGCCGTCGAGAATTGTTCGGAGCCGAAATTATTGAACGAATTATGGACGGCTTCATATTTTCTCTAATGCTTACACTTGCATTGGCTACTTTAGCCATCGGTGCTGGGTTTACTGGACTGACTATTTTTATGCTCTTCGGGACAAGTACAGGCCTATTTCTGACTTGGTTTTTTACACGATCTCAAATACTTGGAAAACCACCTGGAGTCGGGCTCAGTAGACATCTTTTTAAATTCTTACAATCAGATACAATCACGCCACTGATGCGAGGCTTAAAAGCCGCTCAACACAAAAAACAAATGTTTAAAATTTTCCTGTTAACTGGCTTAGCTTGGATGGCAGAAGCAGGACTGTACTGGCTCGTTGCCGAATCCCTAGGGATAAATGCATCTCCATTAGTACACATTTTCGTTGTCGCTGCTGCAAACATAGGAGCAGGTATCCCATTAGCACAATCAGGAGTTGGTTTACTCCTCTTAGCGAACCTCTCACTCAGAGGTATTGGCGAAACTGCAGAAAACGCTGTCGCTTATGCAATAGGAGTCGAGGCAATTGTCGTGCTTCCCCTCCTTTTCCTAGCTCCATTTGCGGCTTGGGATATGCGCTTAAGTTGGAAGGATCTAGATTTCAGAAATCGACAGATCAGTGAAGAAAAAGTCTGAAAACCGAATAAAAGTCGCTGCATACCTTCCGTTCAGGTATGCTCTCTTCAACACATTGTGTTTTTGGAACGAAAGAGGTAAACATGGGTGTTCCGCTACGACAAGCGTTGGTTGTTGCCAAGTATTTGATGGCTCAAAAATTACGTGGAAAAAAACGCTTCCCACTAGTTTTAATGCTAGAACCGTTATATCGATGCAATCTTGAGTGTGAAGGCTGTGGAAAGATCCAGCATCCGGAAGAAATTCTTAACACATATCTAAGCCCGGAGGAATGCTGGGAGGCAACAGATGAATGCGGTGCGCCGGTAGTTTCAATCGCAGGTGGTGAGCCTCTAATCCACCCAGAAATCGACACGATTGTAGAAGGCCTTGTTCAAAGAAAAAAGTTTGTTTACCTGTGCACTAATGCAATTTTACTTGAGCGATGGCTACCCAAACTGAAACCTTCCCCATATCTAACTATCAGCGTGCACATGGATGGAATGGAAAAATTGCACGATGCAATGGTTGCCCGCGAAGGAGTTTTTGAAAAAGCAGTCAAGGCAATTAGGAAAGCCAAGGACTTGGGTTACCGAGTTAATACTAATACGACAGTCTTTAACGACAGCGCACCAGAGGGAATGCGCGAACTTTTCAATTTCCTGAATGATGACCTAGGTGTTGACGGCATGATGATTTCACCTGGTTATGACTACCCGAAAGCGCCAAATCAAAAAGTTTTCCTTAACCGTCCTGAGATGATAAAAACTTTTGAAACTATTTTGGACTCACCTGAACGAAAAAAATGGCGCTTTAATCACTCTCCAATTTTCCTAAAATTCCTACAAGGCAAGAAAGCCATGCAATGTACAGCTTGGGGCAATCCAACGCGTAGTGTATTGGGCTGGCAAAGACCATGCTACCTAATGAATGAAAGTTACGCTGACTCATTCATAGAGCTAATGGAAGAGACTGAATGGGATAGATATGGCTTTGGTCGTGATGCTCGATGCACAAATTGCATGGCCCATTGCGGCTATGAGGCAACTGCAGTTGGCTCTATGCTAGAAAACCCACTCGAAGGACTTAAGGCAGCGGCTTCAACGATTGGTGGCGGTCCAAGCAAGTGAGTGTGCTTATCGTAGCACCCACAAAACGCGAGGCTCGTGGCGTGGGAGAAAAATGTGTTGCACTAGGAGCACGCGACAAATCCATTCCATCTCTAGAATTGGCGATCGCAGAAAGAAAACCTGACACAATTATCATAGCTGGCGTATGCGGAGGACTCGATCCTGCCTTGAAAAAGGGCTCTTTAGTATTTGCTAGACAAGTAGAGGGTGTCGGAACTGAATCAACTTTTGCACCTGAAAAAATGATTTTTGAATCTGGACGACGGGCACTCCGCAGCGCAGGCTTATCTTTTGTAACATCAAAACTAGTAACCCAACAAAATGTTGCGGTAACAACGACAGAAAAGCTTGCCTTATGGAACGAATATGGTGCTGCGGGTGTTGATATGGAAACCCTTCCATTAATACAAGTTGCAGAAAAAGCAAATATTCGTTGGCTTGTGTTACGCGCGGTCATTGATACCGCATCTACGACACTCCCTGAAACACTTTCAAATTGGGAGAATGAAGAACATGAGCGTGGAATAAAATTAAAAATCTTACAAAATCCCAGTGAGTGGAAAAAGTATCTTCAACTTGCACACGGATTACGACTTGCTCTGAAATCATTACGTGTAGGAGTTCCTATCATACAAAAAGTTGCAGAGGACACAGTTTCACTTGACATGGACATTCTAGCTCAATAAACCTGATGTAAATGAGCAGTCTAGAAAACCGTATCGTATTAATTACTGGAGCAAGCAGTGGCATAGGATTAGCTGCTGCGCGCATGTTTGCTGAAGAAGGTGCCACCGTCGTATTGGCAGCACGTAACCAAGAACGACTTTCTGAAGTTGAAAAAGAATTTAAATCGAAAGGATATCGCTTTTTGGTTAAACAATGCGACGTAAGAAAATCAAAAGAAGTAGATAGCCTTGTACAAGGTGCGGTTAGTCAATTTGGAAAAATCGATATCCTGGTTAACAATGCCGGAACCGCACTCTATGGATTGGTTGAAGAGACTCCAGATGAAGCATTACAAGACAATCTTGAGGTGAACCTCTTAGGAACACTCCGTTGCACACGGGCAGTTATCCCTGGGATGCGGAAACAACAATGGGGCAGAATAATTAATATAGGCTCAGTCGTAGGGAAAAGAGGCTGGGCATTTCATGGTGCCTACGCTGCAAGCAAATTTGCTCTCACAGGATTAACTCAGTCGCTACAAGCAGAGTTAGCAAATTCTGGAATTACAGCAACCCTTGTAATGCCAGCAAGTACCAAAACCAACTTCTTCTCTTCTGCAACAATTGTCTCAGACAGTTACCAACCAACAATGCTAGGGCCTGTTCAAAGTGCAGAAGTTGTTGCAAAGTACATAATCAAGTCAGCGAAGCAGCCAAAAGAGAACGTATATACAATTTGGTGGATGAAGTGGTCTTTTATCCTCGCAGAAATGGTTCCCTGGCTATACTCGACTGCTTCAAAGCAATTTTTTCGAAGAAAAAACAAACAGAATCAAGTAAAATAAATGTGACCTTGGGGAACAAACCCCAAGATCACATCAGTAGAATTTAAATGTGACCTTAGGGAGCGAACACCAAGATCACATCAGTAGAATTTAAATGTGACCTTGGGGAGCGAACACCAAGATCACATCAGTAGAATTTCTAGGGGCCCACATGACTACATGAGGCTCCTACTAAAACTAGTAGTCGTATCCCGCTTCTCGAATCAATTCAAGTGTGCGTTCAAGACCACCACCGAGTCGGTCAAAGCTACCAACATCAATAGTCTCAGGAACTTCCACACCATTACGAGCGTTTACATTACCCGCCAAAGGATATTCCCAAGTATTCGCAGCAAAATGAGCCTGTCCCCTTTCGGACAGTAACCATTGGATAAAACGTTCGGCAAGCTTCTGATTGGAACTTGATTTTATAACACCAATAGCTGTAGCAATCGTGACGCCACCTGGATCTCCATCAGCAAAACGATGGTTTTCACTTACCATGGATGGATCCTCAGCCTTCATACGGATGTTGTAATAATGATTCACAAGTCCTGCTTCAACTTCCCCACGATTAACAGCCGCTACAATAGCGCTATTTTTTGGGTAAGTAGGTGCACCACCAGCTTTCAAAGCTTTCAGCCAAGCGAGCGCTACATCATCACCTGCTTCAAGCCGAAAAAGGGTAAGGAAGTCTTGAAATGAACCATTCCCAGGTGCAATCGCAATACGTCCAGCCCACTTCTCTGAAGTAAGCTCAGCAATTGTAGTTGGGAGTTCATCGTGAGAAAGCAACTCTGTGTTATAGACCAATACACGCTGCCTACCAGTAATTGCTGTCCATAATCCAGTACCACTTGCTGGGGCCAAATCTAAAGTCTCTTTGCTAAGTTTAGCTAAGTGACCTTTTTCACCTAATAATCCAACAGGACCAGGACTTTTTGATAAGAATAGGTCCGCCGGCGATTTTTGGCCTTCCTCAATAATAGTCAATGCTAGATCAACTGAACCTGCGTAACGTACTTCAACTTTTATGCCAGTATCTTTTGTAAATTTTTCGATCGCTGGAGCTATTAAAGACTCAGAACGACCTGAATATAAAACTAAAACCTCTTCCTTGTCATCTCCACAACCGATTGCCAATACTGGCAATGCAGAAAGTAATAAACAAGCAAGCAAAACTAAAATTCTTCGCATATATAACCTCGAAAAATAAGGTTAGACTAATTATTTTAATAAGTCAAAATTATCATTTAAATTAGTACATACATCATTAAAATAAATGTCCTATTTAATAATGAGTTTAGGAAACAATGAATTTAAGGAAAAACTTTAAATATTCCATAGCTTGGCGGCATTTCCACCAACAATCGCACTAGCCTGTTCGCTAGGAAGATCCTCAAAAAATGATTTTATTAAAGCAGCGCTTTCACCCAAAGTACTCTCAGGGTGCGGATAATCAACAGACCATAACACTTTTTCAAAACCTATATCATCGATAAGTTTGATCCCACTTGGGTCATCCATAAAAGTGGCAAAACACTGTCTATGCCAGTAATAAGATGGCGGCTGCGCAAGTTGAGGCCGCATCTCACTCTCAAACTGTAAATATGTTTTATCTGCATCATAAAGAGCCGCAGGAACCCATGAAATACCGCCCTCTGTAAAAATAATGTTCATAGCTGGATGTCGTTCGAGTACTCCTGAAAAAGTTAACAATGCCCACAAACGACGAAATGGTTGAAATCCTGTTGTAAGAAAAGTTCCTAATGCACCTTTCCCTCGATAATTAGGATTCTCGCCAATATGAAATGACAGAGGAAGACCACTTTCCTCAATCGCATCCCACATCGGTTCCCACCTTGAGCCGTTATACCAAACATCCTTAGGGTTGGAAGGTATTTGCATCGCCTTGAAACCCCAATTCTTAATTTTTTGTATGTATTCTGCAGTATTTTCAGGGGCATAAATAGTAGGTAAAACAGCAACCCCATACATCCTGCCAGGTAAACGAGCACACTCATTGGCAAGCCATTCGTTATAAGCGTCATAGCAAGCAATCATGAGATTTTTATCTTCTAAAGTGAACAAGGCCATAGAAACTTGAGCAAAAATAAATCCTGCATCAACAAGCTCAGCATCGTAGTCTTTTGCACGAAGGATGGGATCTGCCATTCCTGGTCGACCTTGAGTCAGTAATAACTTCTGTCCAATAGAATCTAAATTTCGCCCTTCACACTCAAGGTGCGTTCCTGTTTCATCTTTCCAGACCTTAGGTGCAACGGCCTTATATTTGGGCGCAATATAGTCCTCATACATTCCTGGAGCTTCCAAAATATGATCATCGGAAGAAATAACACGAACTCCGGTCGGTAATTCCCATTCAAGTTTTGGAATTTCACGATCCACAGGCCAAGCGATCTTGTTCACAGAAATTGTGTCATTACTTATTGAGGTTGGAAGTTTTCCTGTAGAACTAGCAGACATGCACTCACCCAGTCAAATGCTACTTTATGACTAAAGAGACAACCTGTGAAGACCTATTTCAAGTGCAGAAAATAAAACTGCTACCCAAATCGTTTTTCTCGATACTTTGGCATGCGATCTGAATCACTCGAAAGCATGGGCCCCAACTCATCTTCATCAATAGTTCCAGCAAAATGTCGACCAGCCTTCTCTGCATCATAAGTAATCCATTTTTCTGGAACTATCTCTAATATCACACGAAGTGGGGAATCTAAAATCTTTTCAAAGCCTGTATTTCCCTGAGCTAATGCCGGATAAAACCAATCTTTTAATTCCTGATTATCCTCATGGATGATGGCACGACCTTTAGCCGTTGCTGTTCCCCTAGGGCAGTCACTGTCAGGAGGGGCTGTAGCACCGCTCACCACAACTGAGCATCTAGGATCGCGACGTAATGCAGCCACACGGTGCCTATGTCCTGCACAGGTAATCCAAAAACGACCATCATGCCAAACATAGGCATGCATTACCCCGACCGGCCACCCATCCTTGGTTGACCACATCAATACACATTCGCCAGATAAACTACAGATTTTATCGATCTGCTCATCATCGTAGGGATAAATCGAAACTGTTTCATGTTCATGAGTTTGTACTAATGCCATATGTACTCCTTAGGAAGCAGGTACTACTATAAAATATTCAGATACTACATCTTACGAAAAGGAAAGACTTTTGAGCAACGATGATTTTATAAATACCGATATAACAAAATTTAAAACAAAAATAATGAGAGCAACTAAACAAAAATTAAATAGTAGCGATTTCTATCTTGATCCGATGACAATGAGTTACTTTTTTTTAGAAGCATTGGAAAAAGGTGGCTATGGAGCCCCAAAAGGGTGGCGAGACAAACTCTTAACCGGAGGAATTGAAGTTCTAACTGAAGATGAAAAAGTTCTGCGCATTTACGTTGGCGCAGAAGATAAAATTCAGATTGATGATGTCACTAGTGAAAATTAATGCGCCTAAACCAGCAAAATCTGCTACCTAGGGGAACGGTCACGAGCATCCGTACGTCGCATTTTCTTCCGCAACTTACGAATTCTCTCTTGTTCTTCCCTTTTCCGTTTTTGGCTTGGTTTCTCGAAACGTGACCGCTTCCGTGCCTCAGAAAGAATTCGATCCATCTGAACACGCCTATTAAACCGCTTCAGCGCCGACTCGAAAGTCTCATCCTGACCAACTTGTACTTCTGCCAAACGGAACCTCTTTCTAGGTAAGTACCTATAGGTACAATTACGTCACTAGTTAAAATAAACTTGTTTAGTCTTATAAACGAGCCACCTTCGGATCCTACTCTGATAAGTAAATATTAAGCAAACACTCAATGACTCTTAGATAGCGTAGACTTTAAGAAAAGATGCGGATTAATGGACCGCATAACTAAAGTCTACAGGAGACAACTATGCGAATTGGTATGCAAGTCGGACCAAAAATAGGAGCCCAAGGAGCCGAAGATTTAGTTTCTAGATATCGAGAAATAGAAGAAGCTGGCTTTGATACAGCCTGGACAGGTAACCACCTAACGCATGACGCCATGACCGTACTCGCATTGGCAGGGACAGTAACAGAACGTATAGAACTTGGATCTTCAGTAGTGCCTACATACCCGCGCCATCCAATGGTAATGGCACAACAGGCTCTTACAACTTCAGCAATTACAGGTGGTCGCTTCACCCTCGGTCTTGGATTAAGCCACAAATTTATTGTAGAGGACTGGCAAGGTCTCAAATGGTCAACTCCCGTACATCACCTAAGAGAATACTTAACAGTTTTAAACGGATTATTAGATGGCGAACAGGTCGTTCATGAAGGGGAGGAGTACCAAGTAAGTCTTAATACGGCACCTTTCACACAATTAGATGTGCCCGATGCACCGCGACCTCAAGTAGTAATTGCAGCACTGGGCCCTGGAATGTTAAAAGTTACAGGCGAATTGGCCGATGGAACAAATTGTTGGATGTGTGGACAAGGTTATCTCGAGTCAACTTTAGTTCCCACAATTAATAAAGCCGCAGAAAGTGCTGGAAGACCAGCACCCCGAGTCATAGCTGGATTCCCAATCTGCGTAACAAACAAAGTAGAAGAGGCAAAAATTCAATGTGCCAAAACGTGGGAAGTGTACGGACAAATTTATTCATATAGGCAAGTCTTAAAACGCGAAGGTGCTTCGGGACCAGCAGATTTACTAATTGCTGGAGACGAAGATTCTGTAGCTAAACAAATTGAGGGACTTGCCAAAATTGGTGTTACTGAATTAAATGCTCACGTATTAGGAATACCGGAGGATCCCGGTGCAATTGACCGAACAACAGCGCTATTGGGGGGACTCAGTAAGTAACGACTCAAATCCCAAACAAGGTGAACAGAGAAATATAGATTTATATGAAATCGATGCGCACTACTATGACGAAATTCATAATTCCTGGGATTCTGACCTTAACTTTTGGGTACCTTTTGCAAATAGAATAAAGGGAGAGTTACTGGAAATCGGAGGGGGCACAGGAAGAATTACAATACGGCTCACTGTAGAAGGCCATTCTGTAACAAGCGTTGAACCCTCTCAGTCAATGCGTTCAATAGCAAAAAAAAAGCTATTAGAGAAAAAACTTAAAGCTAAGTTTATTGAAGCAAAACTTCCCGATGCACCACTACCTCCGGGAAAATATTCAGCAACATTGTTACCTGCAGATGTTTTCTTGTACTGCAAGAATAAGCAGGAGCAAGAACTAACTCTGTTCCAGATCTATAACTCACTCACGTATGATGGAGTAGTAGCACTAGACCTCCCAGGGCCCGCTCTTGGCCTCGCACCCGAAAAAAATGGCGAGTCGATTATTGCATTTGAAACAGAAAACCCTGAAGGTCATTTATTAAAAGTGCAACACATTTGCTACGACGATGTAATTCGCAAAACGCGTAAACTAACTATCCAATACGAAACATCAACAGGAAATGAGGAAAGTACACACGAATTATTATATGTTTCACTTGAGGAGATGAGGGCTTTGTTGGAAATAACAGGATTTGAAATAGCTAATATTTACGGAGATTACTCCCTCGATTCGTATACTCCAAGAAGTGAACGCATGATTATAGTCGCAAAGAAAAGGGCAAACTAATGAAACCACGAATAGTTGTGGATGCAATGGGTGGCGATAATGCCCCTCAAGAAATTGTAGCCGGTGCACTAATGGCTGCCGGGGGCCTTGATGTTGAGCTCTTCTTGGTTGGTAAAACAAAGGCAATAGAAGAAGAGCTTTCAGGAACTCATATAAATCAGAATCTAAGCATTATAGATGCACCTGATGTCATCCCCATGGAGGCTAGAATTGATGTTGTAAAAGGTATGCCAGGTGCATCACTCAACGTAGGAATGCAAATGGTAAAGAATGGTGAAGCAGATGCGTTAGTCACAGCTGGAAATACAGCTGCAACCCTCACTTCGGCAATGGTAAATTTAAGACGTATCAAAGGCTTATCGCGTCCTGCCCTGGCTGCATTTATTTCTGCAGGCGAGGGGAAAATGACACTTATGCTTGATGTAGGAGCAAACGCAGAATCAAAACCTGGACATTTGATTCAATACGCCCATATGGGTTCAGTAACAATGGAAAAGATGTACGGTATTCAAAACCCGCGAGTCGGACTTCTTTCCAACGGTGAGGAGGATACGAAAGGGAACACGCTCACGTTAACTGTAAATCGTTCTTTGAGAAAAAGTGACCTTAATTTCATTGGGAATATTGAGGCGGGAGAGCTCCCGCAACATGTATGCGATGTTGCAATCATGGATGGCTTCACTGGCAATATCGTTATGAAAACAGCTGAGGGAATTGCAGAACTTTTTACAAGCGAACTAGAACGTGCAGTACGCATGACCCCTTGGAACCTTGCCGCTGGATTAGTTTTAAAATCAGAATTACGTAAAACACAAAAAAGGCTAGATTATCGAGAATTCGGAGGTGGTCAATTGTTGGGCACAAACGGGATAGTGGTTATCGGCCACGGAAGATCTAATTCACGCGCGATTTTTAGTGGAATCCGAGCAGCTCGAGATGCAGTCGAAAACAATTTACTAGAAGTTATAACTGAAGTGGCTGGGCACATCCCTGAAGTAGTTAATGAAAATACATAAAGGAAAAAATGAAAACATCTTTTTATGAAGCAGACCAGTTTACGGGCGCTAAGGGGAAACACTACTTAACAATTGACTCGGACTATAGGTGGGAAAAAGGTGATGAAGTATGGGTAGAAGAGCCCTCTGGCGCAAAAACCAAATTGCGTATTACCTGGGTGGTAGTAAATGTTGCAGCAGATGGAGTTGTTGAGAGAGAACTTTTAGGACTACTTATTTAGCCCACGTTTCTCACCAGAAGTAAGTACCTTAAATGCTTGATTCAATTCGTCACGCACAAAAGGATCCGCCTCAATTGACAATTGCACACTTAAAACTTCCTTATACATCTCAGGAAGATCAAAACGAGAGATTATACGAGCGATGGCCCACACTGCATGGCCTCGCACCAATGCCGAATTATCTTTCAGAGCTATTTCCAAAGATTCCAGATCTCCNGGTACCCCAACATTGCCTAAAGCAACACAAGTATTTCTGACAAGNCCATCTCGAGTCGCACGAGATACCGCAGACCCACGAAACTGCCTCTTGAAAGATTTTTCATCGAGCGATAAAAGTGGTATTAGTGCAGGCATCGCAGATTCGATAGAAACTGGAATTGTGTCAGGGTAAGCAAAATTCGTTTTGGAACCAACAGGACAAGAATCGAGACAAATATCACATCCGAAAATCCAGTCCCCAAATTTACTCCGGAGATCATAAGGAATAACGCCTCTGTTTTCGATAGTGTGATATGAGATACATAAACGTGAATCCAAAACCCCACCATCTACATCGATAGCACCTGTAGGACATGCAGTTATGCATCTTGTACACGAGCCACATGATTTTTTTAGTTCTTCATCTGGATCTAAATTTAGCGATGTTACGACCGCACCAAGTAAAAGCCACGGGCCAAAGCCGGGAGCCAATAACATCGTAGATTTGCCTAGCCAACCCAAACCAGCACGCATAGCAAATGAACGTTCAAGAAGAGGACCATAATCCACAGTAGAACGAGCCATAGCAGAAAAATCGGACCTAATAACATTAGCAATTCGACGAAGTTTTTTTTCGAAAATGCGATGATAATCACGACCACGTGCATAACGAGCGATCCGACCACGCGTAACTTCTAATTCATCTACAACTGGATCTGCCGCATGCGCAGAGATACCGGCTAAAATCACGCTCCTCGCACCCTCTAAGAAGGCAGCCGGATCACTTGCGCGTGCAATCCAATCTGCATCCATCCAATGCAACCCCGTAAGATTCCCCTGTTCGAAAGCACTACTGGCTGCAACAAAAGCATCATTCAAGGGCTCAGCCGTCGTGATTCGTACAAGATCAAATTCTGCATCTGCAAATAATTCTAAGATTTCGTCACGGGTAGTCACCTAATAAAGATAACCCGACATGTTGACGGTTTCGAGCTATTATTGTTCAATAGAACAAACGTTCGAGGTATACAATGGATAATTTAAGTTCAAAACAAGAGCAAATTCTCCAATTTATTTGTAATTTTATAGAAGAGAACAACTATCCGCCTTCCGTTCGTGATATTCAAAGAGGCTGCAACATAAGTAGCACATCCGTAGTTGATTACAACATGCGGGCTCTTGAAAACCGTGGGTATATCAATAGGAACAAATCAGTAGCACGTGGACTAGAACTTTTATGGAAAAAAGAGGAGAAGAGGGGGCAAGATGAACAAATAAGGGAAATTCCTATCCTTGGTCAAATTGCAGCAGGTATACCAATTGACGTCCCTGGAAGTGATAGTTCGTGGACTCAACAAGCTGAAGAGATGATCCCCGTTTCGACCCATATGCTTGGAAAATCTGATGATATTTTCGCATTACGAGTTAAGGGGACTTCCATGATTGAAGATTTAATTGACGATGGAGATATCATTTTACTCAAACCTGCACAGACTGCTGAAAAAGGTCAAAAGGTTGCCGTTTGGCTGAAAGATGAAGAAGCAACAACCTTGAAACGTTATTACCCAGAGGGTGAATACACCCGGCTCCAACCAGCTAATAAGACGATGGAACCTATAGTTACGAAATCAGACAATATAGAAATTCAGGCAATTTTTGTTGGCTCTATTAGGCCACCTGAAGANTAAAGGTTNTAGAGACTACTTTTAACGTCTAGTNGCGATAGGCGAAAGCAACAAAAGACGAGCAAGGGCATGTTCAAAGGCGACTTGATCATTCATTGAACCAGTTTTTAAAGCATAATCAGCAGCAACAAGTATTTCCAAAGCTTTTTGTGGCCCATCGAAACCTAACCTCCGAGCACGACTAACTGTTTTCTGGATGCCAAAACGAATATTGTTTCTAGAGGAAATTTCTTCATAACTAAAACCCCCTTCAAGCATTTCCTGAACACTCGCCAACATACGATAACGGCCTGCAATTAAACTAATTAATGACTGCACGCTTTCACCAGAAAAAAATAACACTGCACATGCATCATAAGTTTTTCTTGCATCACCATCTAAAACTCCATCAATTAATTGCCAGACAGTCGCCTGCCGCTCAACACCACAAATCAGATCGACATCATCAACTGATACTTCTCGACCCTGAACATATAGAGCCAATTTAGCTAGTTCGTTGGCAATTGCATCTGGGCTACTCCCGAAGGAAGTAGCAAGTAATTTCACAGGATCAGTTTCTGTTGGCCGACGCCATTCCTCATCTTGCGGTAAAGAACGTTTCGAAGGGCCTTTTGTAAAACGTAGTCCTTTCAAAGAAGCTTCATTTTCAATAAACGCAACTAGCTCCTGAGTACGAAGTTCTGGAAATACTTCAATTTTTACATCTTTGAAAGATTTTAACTTTTCTAATAAAGGATTCCGTTGACTTATCTCGCCTTCACGGAAAATCAGCTCAGTAGTTTTTGGAAAACCTGTTTCTAAAACTTCAAGCAGCGGTTCAAAAGAAGCTTTTTTTTCTTTCCGGCTGCGCGAACCCTTACTTTCAAAATTTTGAATGAAATTTTCTACTATAACAATTCGACGATTTGAGAAAAAAGGTGCGGTAAATGCTGCCCCAACAATTTCATCAATGGAAACTGTGCCAGTAAGCTTAGTTGGTGGATCTAAAGTTTCACTGGAATTAGTGCTACCAACTATTTCCTCAACATATCGGCGGATAGCCAAATCGTTAGAGCCATAAAGAACGGTTATCATAGTCTTGCCATATCGATCGTATCAGAAGAGAGAACATACAGCGCATGCAAAAACCACTTTGGGTAACAATCGCGATAACAATAGTTCTTTCCTCCCTTCTGGTGGCATGTTCTGAAAAAGGAACCACACAGGAAACTGAAATCAGCACCACAACTGTCACCGCTACTGTCACCGCTACTGTCACCGCTACTATCACTGCAACTGTCACTGCGACTGCAACTTCCGAGAAATCAAGTCATCAAACAACTTTGAAGGATTTAGAAACAATCGAAGATTTAAAAGCAAAGTTTAATGAGGATTTCGGAAAAACAAGATTGATCCTTTTATTTTCACCAACTTGACCAGTTTGCCAATCAGGCGCCCGTGAGGTGCAAGTATTGCTTAATAAGAATCCTGAAAAAGACATCGTTGTTTATGCAATATGGTTCAAAGTAATAAATTCAGACTCAAGATCTGCCTGGCCAAGCTTACTTCTGACTGACGATCGAGTTACACATTTTTGGGACGAAAAGCTTATAGCAGGACCATGGTTCGCAGGATGGGGACCATACATCGGTATTCAGGCCTCTGACGGATATTTACTTTGGGACGCATTTTTACTATTTTCAAGAACCGCAACTTGGGAAAAATACCCGCAACCTTTATGGTCAGGAGCCGCGCCAGTCGTTTATTGGATAGAATCACTTGAGCAATCATTTTTGGCGCTTTATGAACAATGATGCACAACCGTTTATGATGCATTTATATTTTGAAATACCTTAGAGGAAAAGTATGGAAGCAAAAGCAGCAATGAAACTGACCGCCGAAGGAGGCGTTGAAGTACACACAATACAGGTCGACGAACCAGGACCTGGTGAAGTAAGAGTGCAACTACATGCATGTGGGCTCTGTCATACAGATCAATCTGTCTTGGAAGGATCCCTTATGTTTGGAGGGCCAATTGTGCTTGGCCACGAAGGTGCTGGAATAGTCGAATCTGTTGGGCCAGACGTAAAAGATTTGCAACCTGGGGATCACGTAGTGATGACATGCACAGCATTTTGTGGACGCTGCAAATGGTGCGTTGAAGGACAATACTCGCAATGTGCAGATATGCCATTAAACGCTGCGCGTAATGGAATTATCCGAACACCCTTTCATTTAGGCGATGCTGATCTTTCAGCATTCGCTTCAGTTGGATGTTTAACTGAATACACAGTCGTGCAAGAAAGAAGTGCAATTAAAATTCCTGACGACATCCCATTACCAGAAGCAGCCCTACTAGGTTGTGGTGTGTTTACAGGCGTTGGAGCAGTATGGAATAAAGCAAAAGTCAATCCTGGATCTACGGTAGCAGTATGGGGAGCCGGAGGTGTGGGGCTGAACGTTATACAAGGATGTGCCATTTCTGGAGCAAGGACGATTATCTGTATTGATCGGGTCGGGGAAAAAGCAGAATTCGCAAAAGAATTCGGTGCGACTCATTCAATCGATGGTAGTAACGCTGATGCAGTGGCTACAGTATTGGAACTAACAGATGGTATTGGAGTTGATTACAGCTTTGAGGCTATCGGGAATGCCGGAGCAATGTCGGAGGCTTATACGGCAATACGACAAGGAGGAATTTGTACAGTCGTAGGCGTTGCCCCCTTCACAGAAATCTTGGAATTACCTGCTGGCTTAATTGCTATACAGGAAAAAACATTACAAGGTACATTTTATGGAGGTGGCGCTGCATTAAGGGACTACCCTCGTTTAATAGATTTATATAAACAAGGGCGCCTAAAACTTAATCCACTTATTACCACAACGTACAGTATTGAAGACTCAGATAAAGCGTATGCTGACATGGCAGCTGGCAGGCAAGCTGGGCGCGGCGTTGTTTTATTTCAGAATTAAAACAAGCTATTAAAAAAATAGGAGAACACAATGGGAAAACCAACCGCTGAAGATTATACAGAGCTAAGAATGGTGGCAGAACGTTACGTTGACGCTGTCAATCGATTTGATCCTGACGCTTGGGGGGAGACTTGGGCACCTGATGGAGAATGGACAACATCAGAAGTTCGAAAGGGACGAGAAAATATGGTTGAGGTTTGGACAAACATTATGGAGAGCATTGATATGGTTTTCATGAAGGTCTATAGCGGTGTAATAGATGATGTGAGTGGAGATACCGCAAGTGGGAGATGGTACCTCGGCGAATTTCTTCATCGAGAAGGCGGAACTTCAGAAAACTGCATCTGTTATGACGATACATATAGGCGCATAGACGGACAGTGGTATATCCAAACACGTAAATTTGTTGCTGTGTACCGTGGAGACACTGGACTAACAGCAGACGGGTTTAAAGCAGAGTTTCGTGGCCTAGGTGTGCCCAACTAATATTACTTGGCTAATTCGCTTGAGCTAATAACTCAAGCGAACCAAGAGTGCCTGATATAAGATTTGGGAAATGGTAGCGCGTACGGGATTCGAACCCGTGATCTTCGCCTTGAAAGGGCGATGTCCTAAGCCACTAGACGAACGCGCCTACCGAGTAACCATTATATTCGAGTAGTGAGTTGAAAGCTTTAAAACGTGAAAAATCACTACTCCTTGAAGGGGTTTTCCCCTTTTTTTCCGCTAGAAGAACTAGGATCGGGCAAAATACCTAGAAGACGATTTCGTGCTTCATCATATGCATTTTTGGCGCGTGACTCCCTGTTTAACAACCCTTTAAGTCGATCGGGTGAAATTTTTTCACCTTTCAAAAACACGTCATGAATTCGACTGAGTTGTTTCTGCCAAGCAACCCAAGCAAACTCATAGTCCTCAACAATAGATTGTTCAGAATTGACCACGCTGAATCATTGTCCTTATAAATTTGGTAGCGCATAGGGGATTCGAACCCCTGATCTCCGCCTTGAGAGGGCGGTGTCCTAGGCCGCTAGACGAATGCGCCTTAGACAACGAGATTATCGAAGGAATCCATGGTGTGCAAGGATTGGTATCAGTACCAAAGCAAGTCTGTTACAGTTTGAATTATGCCTAAACAAGTTGAAAATGCCGCTAGTGACGATTATCTCTCGGCAATTTATCGCCTCACACACGATGAAGGACTCGAAGCTTTTGCGGTACGGTTATCAGACCGTCTATCTGTCACACCACCTTCAGTTGCTGGAATGCTGAAAAGGCTGCAACGAGATAATCTAGTGCAGTTAGACAAACGAAAAACTATAAAATTAACAACTGAAGGACAAAAAAGAGCGGAGCAAATGGTACGCCGCCATCGATTGGCTGAATGCTTGCTTACCTCAATTCTAAAAATTCCTTGGTGGCAAGCCTACGAAGAAGCACATCTATTGGAACACGGTATCTCTGATGTTACGGAACCTAATCTTTTTCAAGCATTAGGAAAACCTTCAAGGAGCCCATTCGGATACCCAATACCAGGGACAAAAGATGCAAATCAACCGCTCTCAATGACAACACTTTCAGAAACCACTGAAGGAAATGCAGTCCAGATTGATCGGGTTTTTGAAGAAGATGAACAATTACTTCAATTCTTTGACACAGAAGGATTACGCCCAGGAGTCATCCTTAAAGTATCGTTAGTCGAACAATATCGAGGAACTTTAACAGTAGAATTAGAAGATCGTTCAATAGTGTTAGGATCACAAGTAGCTGGAAGAATATGGACATGCAGACCAAAAAGCCAAGCCGAATTACGTGCTTCCATTGGAATCACGTAAGATAGGCAAGGTCTCGAAAGTGCTAACAACGAAATACGAAAGGTGGTCAAATGGCAGACTATAAAAAGCCCATACCTATACCAACACCCGAAACTCAAGATTTTTGGGATGGTGCAAAAAGAGAAGAACTCCGACTACAGAAATGTGATGCATGCAGTGCAGTTATTTTTCCACCCAGACCATTTTGTCCTTCTTGCTCTACAAGAGAAGTGTCGAGCTTTACTGCCAGTGGACAGGCTCGCCTATATAGCTACGTTATCAACGAACGACCTGCCCCCGGTTTTGATGCCCCATACGCAATAGCAATTGTGGAATTAGATGAGGGACCTAGAATGATGACAAATATAGTTAATTGTGAACAAACCCCCGAAGCTCTTGTATTGGATATGCCACTTGAAGTGATTTTTGAGCCTATAACAGAAGAAATTTCCTTACCGAAATTCCAACCAGCAGGAGATTAAATATGGAACAAAAATCAGTAGCGATTATAGGTGCAGCAGAAACAACAGATCTCGGTAAAATTCCTAACCTCGCACAAATCCAATTACATGCAGATGCTGCTTTAAACGCAATGGCAGACTGTGGACTTACAGCAAAAGATATCGATGGCATAGCCACTGCAGGAGACTCACCTGCATCAGTAGCACATTACCTTGGTATAACACCAACCTGGGTTGATGGAACTGGTGTTGGTGGCTGTTCTTTTATGTTACACGTCAGGCATGCAGCTGCAGCAATTAATGAAGGACTTTGTGAAGTTGCTCTTGTCACTCATGGAGAAAGTGGTCGTTCACGAATTGGTCGAGGCGGTTTCGCAGCAGCACCAGCAACACTACCTGGTCAATTTGAGGCACCTTACGGGCCTGCAGGACCTCCCAGCATGTTCACAATTCCAGTCCTTCGAATGATGAAGGAAACCGGCCTTACCCTTGAGCAATTAGCGAGTGTGGCAGTTGTTCAACGTGAATGGGCAGGAATGAATCCCAGAGCCTATATGCAAGACCCCATCACAGTAGAAGACGTGCTTGAATCAAGAATGATCGCATATCCCTTCAGATTATTGATGTGTTGTCTGGTAACGGACGGTGGAGGTGCCTTGATTTTAACAAAAGCTGACCGCGCCAAAGATTTTCCGCAAAAACCAGTCTATATTCTTGGAACTGGGGAAAGCGTTGAAACTCCTATGATTAGTCAAATGGAAGATTTTACTTCTTCCAAAGCATTTAGAGTGGCAGGTTCAAAAGCTTTTGCTGAAGCAAATATTACGCACAGTGATGTTGATCATTTGATGATCTATGATGCATTTGCGCACTTACCAATTTATGGACTGGAAGACTTAGGTTTTGTGGGACGCGGTGAGGCAGGTGCTTTTATTGCAGACCGAAATACAGCACCTGGTGGAAAACTTCCATTGAATACAAATGGTGGTGGGTTAAGTTATATGCATTCAGGTATGTATGGCATGTACGCCCTGCAAGAAAGCGTTCGGCAAATGAGAGGGATTGCACCAGCACAGGTGGAGAATGCTAAAGTAAGCGTTTGCCATGGTGTGGGTGGAATGTTCATGGCCTCAGGAACCATAATTATGTCGAACGAAAGTCCGTAAGAATCAGGGACCGATGTCCCTCGACTCTCTTTCGTTTAGTAATCGTGTAAGTAACTCATCGATTTGTGTTTCACCCAAATCTTGGGTCTCTGCACTCGAACTGCCGCGTACTCGTAATGAAACCGAATTAGCTTCAGCTTCTTTGTCGCCAACAATAAGCATATAAGGAATCTTCTGGAGTTGAGCTAACCTTATCTTTGCCCCCATACGTTCACTACGGAGATCTACATCTACTCTAAAACCTTCACTTTTTAATTTCGCCTGTACTGAATTTGCGTAACTATGATGCCGATCAGCAATTGGTATGACCACCACTTGAACCGGAGACAGCCATAAAGGAAAAGCACCGTTGAAGTGCTCTATAAGCACTCCTAAAAATCGCTCTGTCGAACCAGTGACGGCCCTATGTAGCATAACTGGGGTATGATCTTGGCCGTCTTCCCCAACATAAACACATCCAAGTCTCCCTGGCTGAATAAAATCAACTTGTATAGTTGAGAGTTGCCACTCACGTCCGAGCACATCCTTAGCAATAAAGTCTGCTTTTGGACCATAAAAGGCTGCCTCACCTTCTTCTTCGACATACTCGAGACCGGAGGCTTCCATAGCATTTCTAAGGGCTTGAATGGCTGCTTCCCAAAGTTCGGGAGCGTCAATATATTTACCTGCACTATCCGGTAATGACAGTGCCACACGATAGTCACTAAACCCATAAGTTTCTAATGTGTTCTTTATCAATTCTAAAGAATTGGAGAACTCTTGCTGCACCTGCTCTGGCAAACAAAAAATGTGTGCATCATCCTGTGTAAGCGATCGCACACGGGTAAGGCCACTTAACTCTCCAGATTTTTCGTATCTGTACAAAGTAGCAAATTCTGCAAATCGCAAAGGCAAGTCCCGATAGGAATGTGCAGTAGCATTGAAAAGCGTCATATGAGAAGGACAATTCATCGGTTTTAGAAAGAATTCCGTTTCCCCATCTACAAGTGGTGGAAACATTGAGGATTCATAATTCTGCATATGTCCAGAACGTTCATAAAGTGACTTTTTAACAAGATGCCCAGTCCAAACATGCTGATATCCAGCATCCTCTTGTTGCTGCCGCACAAACGATTCCATTAAATTTCGGATAACTTCACCCTTAGGGAGAAACAACGGTATGCCTTGGCCGATATCTTCGGAAAAGGTAAATAATTCAAGCTCACGACCGAGTTTTCGATGATCACGTCTTTGTGCTTCTTCACGTTGTTTCTCCCACTCCTCAAGTTCCTCTCGAGTTTCAAATAACGCTCCATAGACACGCTGCATCTGGGGGTTATTTTCATCACCTTTCCAATATGCGCCAGCAATTGAAATAAGTTTGAAAGGTGGAATTTCACCCGTATGATTTACATGTCCCCCCCTACAAAGATCTACAAAATCTGAATGACTGCATTGCGTTATGTTCTCATCTTCCAATTCACTAAGGAGCTCCAGTTTAAAAGGTTGATTTCCCCAGTAAGTCGATGCTTCGTCACGCTCAATTCTTTCCATCAAAAAATGATGATTACGTTTGATGGAACGCTTCATATTTCGTTCTAAAACTAATAAATCATCATTGGTAAGCGCACGCGGAAGACGAAAATCATAATAAAATCCGACATCTGTAGGTGGACCAAATCCCAACTCAGCCTCGGGAATTAAGCCAACCATCGCTTCAGCAAGAACATGAGCAGCAGAATGTCGCATCCGAGCAAGTCTTTCATCTCGCTCAAGGGTTTTAAGATCAACCGAGGCCTCTATAGACTCAGTCATTTGGCTCCTTTAGGGCTGGTTCCTAACTCCACCTTACCTCCAGACACGCTAATCATAAAGAATAGACTGATGAAAGATGCAGTTTCCATACACATAAGATAATCTTGGCCCGAGGGCGGTTAGCTCAGATGGTTAGAGCGCTGCGTTGACATCGCAGAGGTCACTGGTTCAAATCCAGTATCGCCCACCAGAAACCTCTTTTTACGCACGAATAATCATCAAACCGTAAACCATTACACGCTGCCCAAAACATCATGGGGAAATTTCTTAAAAAACGTACTAAACCTAAGGTTTTTAAGTGTCTAAATCACGTTATACTTTTTACATGAATAAGCCGAGTCGAGACAAGAAAGAAGAAACGACAGAGGAATCCGCGAAGCGCATAAAGAAGCAAGCGGATAAACAGCAGCATCTTCTTAATAAAGCGATTACAGAATCATCGCTAGGTTGGTCAGCATCATCGTTAGGGTTGTAGCACCTAATGAGCATTAAATAATGAAGAGGAATCCATAACTGTACTAACTAGATTTATCGCCCCGCAAACTTATCGATGATGAGTTGTTCTGCTGGTTTGCCACGAAAAGTCCTACCCTGGGGGCCGATCTCATAGCTCCAATCAGCGTAAGGACCCGTGGAATTGGTGGAATCGAAGGGAAACCATGTCATAAATAGAACTCCCTTGAACCAAGATCGGTCTAATTGACTCGCTGCCTGGAAGAAGGCTTCATATTGGTCGGTCTGGTCATCGTTAGAGGCTGGATTGGTTTCTATTCCAGAGTTAGAGTTCCAGTTACTGGCAGCACCATCTAAACTGATGAACGCCATATCGCCTATCATGACGGGCTTACCGCTTATGGTGTGGATAGCTTCAATCTCGTTCATGATTGAGTCATCAATTCCCCAGATGCCCCACCTGTTCAAGTCGATGACCGAATCAAGATCTGTGGAGGTGTCCGTCCAGCTTTCAATAAGTTCGTCAACGGTTGGATTGTTGTTCCCAGTGGCAACGTGTTTATAAAATATGCTAGTCATCACAGTATCGAGCCGGTTCAGAAAGACAGCCTGCTGTGCCTCTACAGGATTCAGGAAGTTCGCTGTGATCTGACCGTTATAGACAGCTTCCACTCCATCTATAAGAGTGTTCCATTGGGCGGTATATTTTTGATCTGTGGTCAAATTGGCCATCTCGTACGCAACATCGAACGCATCTACTCCAGCCTGTTCGGAAAGGGTTGCAAAGTACACAAGCTCTTTGCCCCAATTGGTAAACCAAAGGTCCACATCGTTGGGAGTGTATTTACCGATTCTAAATTCAGGGTCGGGGTGCCAGAAACCGATCTTGAGGTTAACAATGAACCCTCGCTCTTTCAGCCGTGCCACCAGGTCATAGAACTGAGCATCCGTGAGAGTTACATCTGTGTTGCGATCAAAGACCACTCCATTTGGGGAACTATCGTTAATTTTTACATTGTAATGGATGCTGACGTAGTTGATATTCATTTCGGTTAGAAGATCTAATGACTCAATAAATTCCGCCCGCATAGGATCATCAACCGAAGGCATCCAGGGTTGTCCCCAGAACTGAATACCCACTCCTTGATTCTGAAAAGGTCGGACATCCAGAGACGGAAACGACGTAATGGGTGCTGGGATAGGAGTTGCAGTTGCGCGAGGTGTAGCTGTAGGCACAGGCAAATAAATTGATTTAATTGATGTAGCAGTTGGAATCAGTACGGGAGTAGCTGTAGGTGTTGGTTGATTTTGCAAAGTTTGTTCAACAATTGAGTGAACCTCATCATCACTTGTTCCACAAGCAGTTATAGTTAATAAAACTATTAGTAAGGTTATTATCTTGTTCATTTGGGAGAATTATACCATGTCCTCATAAGTGGTCGGTGCATCAATTTGTACAACAATTTATCATTTATGTTTTATTTTGGTATAATAACCAAGCAGTTCTAATCAGTTTCTTCTGCTTGTTTATATTGGGAAGCTGATTAG
>JAKUNN010000020.1 GCA_022451885.1 Dehalococcoidia bacterium
CCTTTGATACACCTGATGATAAGACCCTAGTAATTAATCAGAGTATGCCTTTTGCTTCGAATATTGCCTGTTTAGGTTCTTCTGCTATGGGTATTGTTGCTCAGGAAAGCGTTGAAGCTGGTGGTGGGCATCTGAAGGATACTCCTAACGCTGGTGGTGGGGCTTATATGTTCTCGAGCATAGATGAGTCTGGGAATTCGTATGTGCGAAATCCTAATTACTACGAGCATCCTAAAGGTTTAGGTCGTTTTAACTGGGACATGCCATATATTGATGCATGGCGTGATGATATTGTTCCTGACGGTGCAGCGAGAGAATCCCGTTTCCTTGCTGGTGATTCCGACTATTTCGGTGCGATTGATCGAATTAAGGCGGCTGAATTTGAAGGCCAGCCAAATGTTACGGTCCATACAGGTCCATCGAACGATCATTCTATTATGCAGTTAGACGCATATAAATGGCTTCCACATCCAAAATTACGTGAAGCACTTTCGTTGGCTATTGACTGGGATGGTTACATTGACGTAGCCCTTGCTGGTGAAGGTGTACGAGGTACTCCAGTAGGTTCTGGATTTAAGTCGCTTGTCTTACCTCAGGATGAAGTACGACAGCTCCAACAATATGATCCTGTGAAGGCTAAGGCTTTATGGGAAGCTGGTGGTGGTGATGACGTTTTCCCTGAGTTAACGACCATTATTGCAACGTTCTCAGCCAGTACAATTCATATAGAGTTTATCGCAAAGAGCATTGAGGATTCCCTTGGCGTGAAAGTTAACTTGGTCCCAGCTGATCTTGCTAACTATGTCGCAATTGCAACGGCTCCTCCGCCAGATAAAATTTGGGATTTCTTTATTGCGGGTGAAAACTCGTTACCGACAATTCCTGATTACAATGCTTTGAACTTCTATACACCAGATGGTTATGGCGCAGTCTTTGGTTCACTTTACTATGAAGGTCACCCTGCTATAGCTGCTGGCTATTTGCCAGAGTCTGAGCTTGTTCTTGGGGTCACGAATGAGTGGGGCACAAAGATGCATGACTATTACATGGCTCAAGGTGCTTCTTTCGATCCAGTGGAGAGAGAAGGAATAATCAAGGCATGGCAGCGAGATGTTTATGAAAACTTCTGTTGTGTATTGCCTTTGCCAGTACAGTCGAGGAAATACTTTGCGTTGGGTTCACGAGTACAGAATGTTCCGCCACTTCCTGATACTCCGGATAATGCTGCAACAGGTTTTCTCCGTGCGCATAATATGTATCTTGATCCTCAGTAGGATCTCGTATAGTCGCAACGTATAAATAACTCCCAGGTACACAATAAATGCATTGTGTACCTGAGGGCTGACTGGAGAACGCATGCAGGCATATATAATCCGCAGATTGATTCTTGTGCCGGTAACCTTGTTCATAATTTCTGTGATCGTTTTTGTTTTTATGCGAGCTGTTCCAGGTGATGCTGGCGTTGCAAAATGTGGTGCTGCGGGCTCCTTTGACCAGAAATGTTTTGAGGTTGTGCGTCAAGAATTGGGCTTGGATAAGCCGAAGATTGAGCAGTACTGGATTTGGTTTTCCGATATTTTCAAAGGTGATCTAGGATTTTCGCCACTGCAAAGAATTCATATTAATGAAGAGGTTTGGGGGAGGCTTTGGAATACCTTCCAGATTGGAATTTTGTCACTGATATTTACTGTCTTAATAGGGATACCCATAGGTGCTATCTCCGCGATAAGATCGGGGAAATTAATTGATTATTTGCTTAGATTCTTTGCGATACTAGGGATTTCTGTACCTAATTTTTGGATTGCAACGCTCATAATTTTCTTACCTGCGTATTTTTGGCAAATACGTGTGGCCCCAGATTGGGTTGGATGGGAAGAGCCGTTAATGCATCTGAGGGTAGTTGCATTACCCGCAATTATTCTCAGCTTAAGTGGTGCAGGTGCGATTGCACGTATAGCTAGATCGTCGATGTTAGAAGTACTAAGTAGTGACTTTGTTCGTACTGCCCGTGCTAAGGGGTTGCGAGAACGGGTCACTGTTATTCGGCATGTTTTCAGGCCTTCAATGATTACTATTTTTACTATTATAGGTCTTCAATTTAGTTTGGTTTTGGGTGGTTCGGTGATCATGGAGGCAATTTTTGGTATCCAAGGTATTGGTTTATGGGTGATAGAGGCGATTGCTGCTCGTGACTTTGTGATTATTCAAGCAATAGTAATGTTGCTATCATTTTGGTTCCTGTTGATTACGCTTTTGGTGGATGTTGCATACGCTTGGGTTGATCCAAGAATTAGGTATAACTAGGAGATGGCGTTGTGAGTGAAAGAGATTCTAGCTTTGATGAACAGATAGACATAGGCGCTGATCCAAAATGGCGAAGCGTACTAAAGTCGATATGGCGTTTTGTACGTACACAGCCACTTGGTACTGTCGGGATTTTAGTTATTTTAACGATTGCGTTCCTTGCTATTTTTGCTGATTACGTACATACCTCTGATCCGGAAGGGTTTGGACGCAATTTCCTCAAGCCACCTAGTGAAGAGAATTTCTTCGGCACCAATCGAAATGGGCAGGATCTCTGGTCTCGTGTTGTATACGGGGCAAGACCCGCATTGATTTTGGGTCTTGGTGCCGTAGGTGTTGCGATGTTTGTAGCAACACTTTTAGCACTCTTAGCAGGATTTTTTGGAGGGATCATTGATACGTTGTTATCAAGACTTGTAGAAATCCTGATCGCTGTTCCTCAGATATTGTGGTTGCTTATGCTGACTACGGCGTTTGACCGAAGCATTCAGACGCTAATTTTTGCGATTGCGTTTGCGTTTTCTCCTATTACTTTACGTGTATTGCGAGGTAATGTTATTCAGGAGGCTGCAGTTCCTTATGTAGAGGCAGCACGTGTTATTGGTGCTAGTAGCCCTCGCATTATGTTTAGACATATCCTTCCGAATATGGCACCGCTTATGATTGTTATTGCCAGTATTACGATTCCAGCGGCCCTTTTGGCAGAAGCTGGTCTTACATTCCTGGGTCTTGGTCTCGAGCCAGGAACCCCTTCATGGGCAATGGATTTAGGCGGAGGAGCACGTCAATACTTTGCTAGTGGTTGGTGGTTACCGGTATTCCCAGGCGCAGCTCTTGCTGTCACTGTTCTCTCATTCAATCTACTAGGTGATTCTTTGCGTGATGTCCTTGATCCAAGATTACGTGGTTCTGGACTCGTCTAATTTTTTTTTAACTAGCTGTTTAAAACTTGCTTTTTGAACGGACCATTTAATTTTTTTGGCTATTTTTGAGCAACGCGATTGCCACGGGAAGCCTGTATAACTTCTCGTAAGTATTGTCGCAATTAATTAGAAAATTAAATACTGCTACTTTTGGTTTTCAAGGGATCGTGTGGCAGCACCACCGTGGTGGTAGTCCATTTCATAGATCACCTTATTTTCCTCATTAAACTCCAAATATGTCATTCCTTTGGAGTACCATTTTTTCCCAATATTTTCTTCACCACCGTATCCTGCGGCTGTAGCCTCAGTGATAGTTGCGGACATCACCCAAGTTAGTGCTACTCCCTTTTCGTTAACCCAGAATTCGTCTGGAATGAGGGCTAAGTCAGGCATTACAGTTGTGGCGGGTGCAAAAAATGCACGAATTGCCGGCCAACCCTTATGAGGCTCCTCTCCAGCTACAACATCTTCTAACATTCCATCTGGATCGAAGTACTGTGCTGGTGCATCAGCATCGCCACTGCTCCATGCTTCAAACAGTTTCGTTGCTAATTCAATTCTTTCTTGGTCTCTTGAATCCATTTTTACCCTCTTTAAAGTTATTTAGTTTTTGGTTGATTATACGTCTCACCGATCATTTGTGAGATGCGTTGTAGCATTGACATGTGCAGTCCAGTTCCAATGGCAGCCATATTGGGTGCCATGTTAGCACCACTTGTAAACACTCTTAGGGCTGATGTATTAGCACATGATCCTTTGAAGTGGTTATATATATCCCAGTAGAACCAGTCAGAATCAGTAATTTCTGTATCCGTAATTTGTTGAATTAAATGACGCCATTCTGATGGTTCCTTGAGCGCACGTCCTCTCATCGCTGAGAGGAAAAGCCAATCTTCGTTAGGGTCACCAATATGGCTAAACTCCCAGTCAGTAAAAGCTTGTACACTGCCATCTTTGTGAATGAAATTCGCCGGTCCGGGATCTCCATGGACCAAGCACATCCTTAAGTTTTTTGGTGCGTTAATTTTTAACCACGTGGCTGCTTCTTCTATAAGTGGTGAAGGTCGGGGTCTTCCCCAGTGATGAACACTTAGCCAATGATCAATTTGTTGGTGCATCGCATGTAATGGAGTACTTGGCGTTGTACGTAATGGTAGTTCAGCTTTTCGCCAATCAAGTTGATGCATCTCGTGTAGTTCCAAGATGTAGCGTTCCATAGTTGCCATATCAGGAGGACCGCTGCTGCCTTCAACCCAATCCATAATGAAAAATGGCTCGCCAAGAACGTTCGCATCCAATTCAACCCAACGAATTCTTGCAGCCGGTATACCGGCATTACGTACGGCTCTTTGTAAGCGTACTTCTATTAATGTATCGCCTCCGAACATACCACCTTGTTCAGCTCTTAATGCAAATGATTTTCGGATCTCCTCACCGTCTTTTGTGTAATGCACATTGATTCTATGCATGCCTCTTGAATGTCCTATAGTGATGCGTTCAAATGGTTCAACCTCGACTATGCCATCCGAGCCAAGATGCGCACTTAGATACTGTGCGAGTAGCGGTCGTGCATTTTCAATGTTCAGCATCGCCAGGGTCTCCTCCAAACGACATGAGCATAGGTGACGTTTCAGCTAGGGATGCTTCTAGATGACTTACTAAAAGAGGACGAAGATCTGACAGGATCATTTCGGTAGCTTTATCGGTTTCCTTTAAAGCGTAATTAAGAAGATTACTGGACAAATCAAGGATGATAAAAGCTTCATTCTCAGAGTTTGAAGAAGGTAGTTCGCCAACAGATGACTCTAAGTGAGGATGTGCAGCATACAAATTAGTGATTACTGTTCTAAGTTCGGCAACTTCTGAATCAACAGATTCATCGCCTGAAGCTAAGGCTCGTCCATATCTCAGCATACCTATTAGTTGTCCTGCGGCAGTACGCGCCCAGGTATCGTGCAAATTAGGG
Source organism: Dehalococcoidia bacterium (assembly GCA_022451885.1). GTDB lineage: Bacteria > Chloroflexota > Dehalococcoidia > Tepidiformales > Tepidiformaceae > JAKUNN01. Next base: position 5,194 of record JAKUNN010000020.1, read on the forward strand.
AGAAGCATATTTTGTATTGTGTCGATGGATCCGACTAACACTTCATCTAGTGTGGGCCGTTTTAGCTCTGACATACTTATGCGCCGTTAGTAATACGCTTTGCGATTTTTGCCTCATTTTCAAAATCCCAGCCGCCGCCCCATATGGGATCACTTAATGAGGTTTCAGTATCAGCAAAACCATTTTCCATAAACCATTCGAAGGCATTTGCATGACCTGACCGAAAGTCGTATTCGTTTTCAAAATCCATCAAAATAGTTGCTTTGTCAATGCTTAAGATTGAGTGGTGTGCGCGACCAAACAGGTGGCTGAAAGGCATAGCAAATCGATTTTCTAGAGAGGGGGTAATTTCCGGAAGAATTGATTCCGGGATGTGAACAATATTAGGAGCTTTTCCAACGATTTCAGATAGTGTTTCCACGTAGTAACTTACTGAAATTGCTTCATTCGTTAAATTGAAAGCCTCTCCAAAAGCCTCTTCCCTGCCCGTGATTTCAATTTGAAATCGAACTAGGTCATCTACGTGTCCATAAGAACAAACAACAAGGCCCTGGTGCGGAACAAGGATAGGTAAGCCTTGCAGAAGCCGCAGCCACATAGGCATTTCCATGTCGTATATGTTGTTATTAGGCCCATAAATTGCGGCTGGACGTATCGTTGTTACTGGGAAACCTGTTTTTAGATGGCGATCAAATAAAGCCTTTTCTACATGAGCCTTGAAACCACCATATGTTTCAGGGGGTGCTTTGGTGAAATCATTGGTTTCATGCCAAGGGAAATTCTCCGTCGAATCATAAGCTGTTATCGAACTGCAGTAGATGTAATGACCTACGTTGCCATCGAATAAATTTAATAAAAAGTCGAGGTCGGCAGTCCCCGCAACCATGACAAATCCTGATATGTCATAGACAACATCCCACGTGGAGCCTTTTAGGGCTTCTTCCATTGACTGATTGTTTGTTCGATCTGCAATAAGTTGGTTCACTCCTGCGGGTAACTCAGTAGCTGTTTTACCTCTATTGAGTACGGTAACGTCATGTCCTCGTGCTGCTAGCTCTTTGACAGTACGCAGGCCAACAAATGCTGAACCTCCTAAAACAAGTGCTTTCATTTTTGCTCCTTAATCCATAACTACGCACTCAAAATGTGCGAGTCCTGTCTGGTTGTCACTTTTAATTCGTACGAAATTTTCAGCCCAAGCATGGGTAAATTCTTTTTCACTACCATCTGATTCCCTGACTTTTGTAGGATGTGAAACATCCCACACCTCACCTTCTTCATGGTAATCACCACGATAAACACCCATCCCCAATCCGTCAGCATATCCCTGGAGGAAATATCCACCACCTTGGCAATAAATCCATCCTAAGTCTTCTAGTTCGTAGGTTCGTCCTGTACCTGTTTCATCAATCAGTGTGAACTCACCACCCTTTAAACGTTTTGGTGATCCAGGATAGTACTCAAGGTTGTGCTCTATGGAGGTAACTTTTCTTTGAGTACTCTCTAGTAGGATTGCTCCTTCCTCTGACTTTCTCGTTCCATCCTTATCTTCATGGAGGATATAGATACCTCCATGGTCAGGCATTCTGTACAAAACCCAATTTCTTAAACCAGACATTGTTTGTGGGTCTCTTACTGGTGCTGCATGTTCGCGAGGGCCACCTCTGCCAGGCATTGAACCCCATGAATGATTTCTAAAAAAGGACCAAGTATCTTGTTTGGCTTCGTACCTTTTTCCGTTAATGCTTACCCATCCTTCGACACCACCAACAACTTCATACACCGCTCGACTCGCGACTAGCCTGCCCTCTACCCTTGTTTCAGTAGGTATATCTTCGTAAGGTACCGCGGTAGTAAAGCAGGTCAGATCGCAAGCTATTCCAAAGTCATTTTCTTCAGCGACTAAACGTATAGCCTCCATGGGTTTGGGTATTTCGATCCGCAAGGGTCCTGCTCCCCAATGATCCATATCCGGTCGTAATCTTCGTGAGACCCGAAGATTATATTGTTTTCCCTCGTGCCGTACGCATAAGAATCCTTCGAGTACATCGTTGTTTTGGTAAAGTCGAACAGTACCTATTAGAGAGACTTCACCCTCCGTATCAGAAATACAGATGTAATGTCCGTCTTGCCAATGTTTATCCCCTGAAACGACTGAGGCTAAAGTATCAGTTACCTGATGCACTAGATATTCATCATGGTTTGTTAAAAGACGATCGCGTGTCATAAATATTTCCTAGCTATGTGCCACATCGACCAATGGTTCGAAGAAGTCGACATGACGTGGCCAGAAATCTGGTCCTGGATTTGGTTCCCAGTAGTTGGTTTCAAGGATAATCTGGTCGATCCCGGAATCACGGAACTCAATAACATTTTCCTTCATATCGTTGGCCGTTCCAGTCCAAGAGGTTCCTGCAAAAAAACCACCATCCCAAGTAGGGGCTCCCTCCATTGTGGGATTTGTAAATATCCGTGCATGTGTTTCAAATGTGTGATCGCGTCCTGCCTCTTCGGCGAACTGGTTTATTTGTGCCAAGCCCGCAACAATTGCTTCAGCAGGCATTCCAGCAGGGTTCCATGAGTCAGCATGGCGGGCTAGTCGTTTTAGCATCCCTGGAGATCCGCCACCGAGAGCAATAGGTACCTGTGGCTCACCTGCTGCATTTTTTTGCAATGGTTTTGGTGAGGTATCACACTCAGGAATTTGAAAAAATTCTCCGTCATATTGAACAGGATCGGGTAGCATGCATGCTTTCAGTGCTTTGAGGAAGTCCGTCATACGTCCAGCACGTCTTTCAAATGGCGTATCCATATGTGCATACTCGTCTTTACTCCAGCCTAGTCCAAGGCCTGCAAGTGCACGCCCATTTGAAAGAATATCCAAGGTCGCAAGTCGTTTTGCTAATTCAACTGGTCTATAGTACGCAGTGACAAGGATCGAGGTTGCTAGTTGGACGTTCTCGGTAACAGCTGCAGCAAAACTCAATAATTCTAAAGGTGAGAACATAGTTCTATATGCGTAGGGCATTGGGATTTCCAGTGGCCCTCCAGCGAATCCTGTCTGGGGATTTGCCGGAACCATGATATGGTCCTGTACCCACAATGAATCGAAGCCTGCAGCTTCTGCATTTTTTGCAAACTCAAGTACTGAATTTCTGTCTGGGAACCCTTCTTTTGTGGCTCCTAATTGAGGTAAACAAAGTCCAATTTTCATTCTGGTACTCCTTATGTTGCTTTATTGTTTTATAAACTATAAAGCTCTTGGGCCTCTTCCGCGCTAGAATATCTAAGATTTAAAGTATTTTTTTAGAAAGAGGGATGATTATGGGAATTCTTGAGGGGAAAAAAGCAGTTATATTAGGAGCTTCAAGTGGTATTGGTTGGGCAATTGCTGAACGCTTTCGTGAACAAGGAGCAGAATTGATTATTGCTGCTCGTCGTGAAGAAAACTTAAAGAAGCTTTCAGAGAAAATTGATGCTACTGCTATCCGTTGCGACGGTCGTGACCATGATGATCTTAAGGCACTTGCTGATGCTGCGATTGAGAAATGGGGTCGCGTAGACATAGCAGTTAATTCCGCAGGCATCGTTCGCTCACAACTGATTCGTGAGATGGAGCCAGAGACACTTAAGGAAGTTGCTGATCTCCAGTATTTTGGATTCATATATTTTATGAAGCATTTTGGTAATGCGATGGCAGCAACTGGTGGTTCTATAGTGAATATTACTTCTGCGACAGCGATTATGGTCCCCACTGGGTTGACTCCTTATTCAGCCGCAAAAGCAGCAATCAATTTCGCGACAAAAATAGCTGCACGTGAATTTGGGCCGGACAATATTCGAGTGAATGCTGTGGCACCTTCTTTTGTACCCACAGCAATGAACAGTTACGGAGGCGGTACTCCGATAGATGAAGCTCGGGTTGAGCTTCCAGCTGATAATCCAACTGCTGTCGCGTTTATAAAAAATACCCCGTTAGAAAGAATTACGACTGTAGATGATTGTGCAGACGTAACCTTGGCTGTTGCCAGTGATCTTTTTAGCAATATCACAGGTCAAATTATTCCTGTTGATGGAGGTAATCATTTATTGCGATTGCCTGGCCCAGAGTCATATCCGGAAAATATGAGAGTCTCAGGAATTCAAAATTAGGTTGCTTTAGAGAGTTAACCAGCCGCCATCAACGTTGTAATATGCACCAGTTACGTAGCTCGCAAGAGGCGATGCTACGAACGCTACTACGTTGGCAATTTCTTCCGTTTTTCCCCATCTTCCTAAAGGAATACGGGCTATCCGTGAAGCGACCTGATCCCCGAGAGGCTCACCTGTCCTTGGTACAGCTGCTTCTATGTCTATAGGCGGAGGATCTCCAGGGGCGGCCACCCATGTTGCGCCTGGAGCGACTGCATTTGCTGTAATGTCATATTTTCCTAATTCAAGTGCCAATGTACGTGTCATTTGTAGAACAGCGGCTTTAGATGAGTCGTAGCTGACACCTACTCCAGGAGAGACAGATTGCGTTGATGCAATATTTATAATGCGTCCGCCATTACCTGCCTTAATCATCACTCTGGCCGCGGCCTGTGAGCAATAAAATACTCCGTCTACATTAACTTTCATCAATGAGTGAAAACGTTCGCGCTCAAGATCTACTATGGGGCCACCATATCCGTTATAAATCCCGGCGTTATTCACAATAATGTCTAAGCTCCCATTGTCTTTCACAATTTGTGAAATTGCTGAATCAACAGCTTCACTGTCAGTAACGTCCAGAGGCAATGCCTTTGCATTTAATTGGGCTGCAGTTTCTTCAGTTGTCGTTGGGTTTACATCTGAAACGATAACATTCGCTCCTGCAATTCCGAGAACTTTTGCAATTGCAGCTCCGATGCCCCCACCGCTACCAGTAACGAGTGCAGTTTTACCATTTAGATCAATTGTTAATGACATATATTCCTACCTTTTACGAATTTTAGACAGTTTCCCGTGATTCACTCCACAAGACGGTGAGTGAGCGTTTCGATATGAGCCATTCATCGCCATTACGTACAAGTTCATCATCGTACGTTCCGCCAACGATGTACACCTCATGTTTTTCGTCACGTGGAAAGACATGAGTTGCACACATATAAGTGCTTGCAGTTGCAGTATTTCCCTCAATTGATATTTCATAGTTACCTAGCAGATGTTGGGTTGAGGTGTATTGCGACAGAATCCCGCTACAAAACTCTGTTACAGCTGCGGGATTTTCGAGAGCTGTTGCACCACCGTATACAACTTCACAGCTGGGCGTAAAGCATGTTTCAAGCCGATCGTAGTCTTTCATGTCTATTGATCTTGCATACCTATCGACCACATCAATAATTAATGTACGGTCTTTGATTTCTTTATCTGTAATCATCGTTGTTCTCCTGCAAATGATTCTGTGCCTAGAGTTTCGGGCCATATTTCAAATAGATCGTCTATTTCGATATAAGGTTGTTCAAACTGTAAAACGCGTTCTCGCACAGGCTCTCTAAACAAAGTAATTGTATGCCCTCGGGCACCGTAAACCCTTCCGTTAGAGACGGCCCCTGCATCCGACGCTAACCATACAGCAATTGGAACGATGTTTTTGGGGTCTCTCGCCGTACCTGCTGCAGATTCACTAGGGGGTGGGTTATTCCGATCAACAGTGCGACCCCGGTCAGTCATCCTTGTTGAAGCGCCAGGTGCGATTGCATTACAAGTAACGCCGTATTTTGCAAGAGCTCTTGAATTTGATCTCATCAAACCGAGTTTACCGGCATGTGCAGCAGAATAATTTGGTTGGCCAGGGCTACCTCGTAAGCCAGCATCGGAAGTGAAGTAAATAAGCCTTCCACTATTGCGTATTTGGCGCCAATAAATTGATGCAAATTTTGTAATTGTGAAACATCCTTTTAGGTGGATCCGTACAACTTCGTCCCACTCTTCCTCTGTCATATTGAAAATCATCCGTTCTCGCAGAATTCCATGTGCGCAGACGACGATATCCAAGTGTCCCCATTCGTCTAAAGTTTTCTTTACGAGTGATTCAGCGTAATCCATCTCTGCTATATCACCTACAGAGGACAAGGCTGTACCGCCATTGTTAGTTATCTCTTCAACAACTTGATCCACTCTTGCTGAATCAAGGCCGGCACGTCCTTCTACGTCGGATCCGGTGTCAGCTACGAGTACCTTTGCACCCTGTTCTGCATAAATTTTGCATATTTGGCTACCAATTCCGCCGGCGCCACCGGTTACAATTGCTGTTTTTCCTTCTAAGTATCCCATAAGACTCCTACGGTAAAACAAATTCCGGAGGATCTAGGCTTTCAGCAGCCAGAGTGGAAGGCATTACTTGAAATAATCGATCTAGATCCCAATATGGTTCAACAGAGTATAAAGTTTGATCTCTTTCAGGTTCTCGCCAAACTGAGATTTGATTTCCCGTTGCTCCGACTACACGTCCTGTAATATTTGCGCCCAGATCTGAAGCTAATAAAACAATTGCTGGAACAACATTTTTCGGGTCTTTTTCAGTTCCTTCAGCTGTTGTACTTGGTGCAGGTTCATCTTTGGATTCCCATGCACCAATACCCCGGTCTGTCATACGAGTCGATGCAACAGGTGAAATACAATTTGCTGTTACACCGTAGCGGTCTAAAGCATTTGCACAAGACAGCATTAAGCCGACTTTTCCTTGCTGAGCAGCCGAATAATTTGGTTGCCCTGCTGCGCCTCGAATTCCGGCAACTGAGGTGAAATAGATGATCCTGCCCCCGTTTCGTTCTTGACGCCAGTGTATCGAAGCAAATTTTGTTGGAGCGAAGCAGCCTTTCAGGTGAGATTTAACTGATCCATCCCATTCTTCTTCTGTCATGTTGAAGATCATTCGCTCTCTAAGGATCCCATGTGCGCAGACAAGGATATCGAGTTTCCCCCAGTTCTCTAAAGCTGTACGTACTAATCCTTCTGCATGATCCATGTCAGATACATCGCCAATACAGCCTATTGCTTCTCCACCAGATTCATTGATTTCGTC
>JAKUNN010000021.1 GCA_022451885.1 Dehalococcoidia bacterium
CAGTTGCTGTCATAGCCGGATTAGGACCCACACGATGCAACCGACTTTTTACACGCTCGAGCGTAATTTCACTAAATTGATCAATGTCTCGAGGTGAACTTTGAGGCCCATTTCGTAAAAACTCTTCGACATCTGTTCTTAACAACCTACGGTGTCCGCCACCCGTTCTATACGACTTTATTTCTCCACCATCGGCCAGTCTTCGTATCGTGGATTCACTCACACCTAACAATTCACTCGCGGAACCAGACGATATCCAACGACCACCAACTTCGCCAACCATAAACTCTCCACTAGCAACATTAATGAGTAATCATGACTTGTCAATCATAGAGAACTCTTAATTGGCAAAACCAACCTCGTGCAAAACTCCACGCTCACCATTTAAAAAGTCAGTGCCATTTACACGAGCACGTCCACTGCGTTGTAGCTCCTCTAGTACTAAAATCCCACCATCAAAACTAATCGCAGGAAAATCACCATATCTTAAAAGTACTCCGCGTGGGGCATCCATATTGCTGGAAACCCTAGACGAACGCCTGATAACCAACTTTGAACCTCGATAATTCACAAACGCACCTGGCGACGGAGAATATGCTCGGACTGCTCTATCGGCTTGAGTAATCGTCATATCACTGCGCAAATGACCAGCTTGCTTAGATATAAGTTGGCAAAATGTCACTTTTTCCTCGTCTTGCGGAACGGCAATAGGAATGCCGTTTTTAAATTCGTCCACACATTTTGTTAATGCTAACGCTCCTATTTCAGCAAGCCTCTTTTCAAGTTCACCTGTGGTTTCCGATGAGGAAATCTCTACCTCATGTTGCGAAAGAATCGGTCCAGCATCCATTTCTTCATTCAAAAAAATAATCGAAATACCTGTACTACCGTCACCAGCAAGAATAGCACTCTGGATTGGTGAAGGACCTCGCCAGCGAGGAAGAAGCGATGGGTGGATATTTAATGTACCGAGAGTGGGTATTTCGAGGACCTTCTTTGGCAAAATAATCCCATAAGCTGCTACAACTATTAGGTCCGGAGATGCTTCCACTAAGGTCTGTACACTATCCGAGCTTTTAAATGATTCGGGTTGAAAAACAGGAATATTCAAGGCATTCGCCTCAATTTTTACCGGTGACATTTGCAGCTTCCTACCTCGGCCCGCTGGACGATCAGGCTGCGTAACGACAAGTGACACCTTATGACCTTCAGACTGCAATGCACGTAAAGCAGGAATAGCAAAATTCGGTGAACCCATAAACGTTATTTTCATGGGAAATGCAACTGGCATTTCGTTATTTCCTCTTTCTTACAAGTCTAACTTCATCCCCATAATTAACACTTAAAAAATCTGCAACATTTCCACTATTCATTGTAATGCCTACATATCCACTAGAATGAACATACCAAACCGGCTCCAACAGGGCCCCCTCATAAAAAGCATTAACTTGTTTAGTAATTATATAGTCTTCAATTTGCACAAATACGTCCCCCGCAATTTCAGTACTTCGTATGGTTGTAACCAAATTACCAAAATGGTCAACGTGAATTACAAAACCTGCTATCTCAGTTTCTGAAATTGTAGTGCCCTCAAAAGACGGGAACGCATAAAGGGATTTTAAAGGAGCTCCCAAGCTATTGAAATCTCCACCCGACGCCAAAAAAGCTGCTGCCGGTGCAAAGATATCCCTACCATGAAAAGTGCTGCTAATACTTGATTGGTTTTTCAAAGATCTTTCGATTTGAACGCATGGGAAAGTAGTAGGCAAAGAAACGATGGCTGGTTCAGGAGGACGTAACTCGTCTGCCAACAATACTGATAACAATCCGTTATCGGGAGCAATAAATACTTTATCACCACTTTTGATCGCAATAGGTCGTCGGCTGCCACCAACTCCTGGATCAACGATTACCAAAGTGATTGATGTATCAGGCAAGAAGGAAAGCATTGTACTTAACAGCCAAGCACCTTCTTCAATAGAAAAACTTGGCACTTGATGAGTTAGATCGTAAATAGTTGAGTCAGGCGCAGCTGATGCTATCACAGCGCGCATCTGTCCTACATACGTATCACGCAAACCAAAATCAGTCATTAGGAAAATTGGTAAATTTATTGAGGCCATAGGTGTATATCGAAAAAACGATCTGCAGAAGAAAAAACTATTCTACGATCTAACTCAGGCGAACCTACAGGGCGTATATACGTATCCATAGGATAGCCAAGGACAATCGAAGGTATTTCCTTGCGCCACAATTCTTGTAGCTGCCTATAGACATCGAAACGTATATCTGTTTCCAAATATCCGCGCCCCCTCTCAACAAGCTTGTCCACAGAAAGACTAGTGAAATTAGATACATTAAAACCAGAAAAAAGGGTCTGGCTACTATGTAAGAAAAAGTAGGGGTCGGGATCAGCTCCCGGATCAATTACGATTAACGCAGCATCATAATTACCTGGCAATAAAAAATCTCGTAAAAGAACAGAAAATGGAGTCGTCGCAACAGAAGTACGCACACCTAATAGCTCCAAGTGCTTTGCAATTTCTAAAGCGAGTTTACTATGCGCCGGATCGTGATCTGTACGGATAACAAAATTAAATTCTTCATTTTGATCATTAATTCGTATACCTGTGGTTGGATGTTCCCGCCACCCTGCATCACTTAAGAGTTCATTAGCTAATTTCAAGTTCTGCTGATAAGAAGATGTAACACCAATTTCAGAAGCAACAACATCTTCGTCAGAGACATAGGCCCATGAATCAGGTACTACAAAAGAGGCCGATGGGTTAAATCGACCGAAGAAAACGGTCTCAGCAATACGAGCACGATCCAAAACAAGAGAAAATGCCTTCCGAACACGGTAATCATCAAAATACCCGATTTTTTCTAGATTAAGCGAAAAAACCAAGGCTCCAGACCGCTGTACATCATAAAGAGCACTATCCTTAAGACGTACAACTTTTTCATAATCCTCCAAAGAAAGAAAGTCTCTTAAATAGAGTGACTGTATTGATTTAGCCTCAATATCTAATAGGGCTGTTGACAGATCTTTATAAAACCGTATTTCAAATTTCTCCATTGCAGGTTCACCAAAGTGGTAATCTTCCCAAGCTAAAAAATGTACTGATGATGAAGTAACTTTATTAATTCGATAAGGACCACTTCCGATTGGGAAAGCGTTAAATGGAGCATTAAAAAGATCTTCCCCTGAAAGACCCCTTAAGAGATGTTCTGGCAAAATCCCGACCGTTGCAAAACGAGCTAAGAAAGGAGAAAAAGGGGCTTTAAGCTTAAAAATGATAGTCCTTTCATCAGGCACTTCAATTTCTAAGTTTCGCCAAAAAAGATTAGTTTGTTCTGAACCCCTAAAATCAGGTCCAGTTATTTGCTTAATTGTGAAAAAAACATCACGCGAAGTAACAGGTGTTCCATCGTGCCACTTAAGATCTTTTTTTAGGGTAAATGTATAAGATGTCTTAGCTTCATCTACGTCTGGCATATATGCCATATCAGAAACAACCGAACCATCAGATGCAATACGCACTAAGCCCGCAAAAACGAGCCGTGAAATGTCGCTATCAACAGGATTCGCATCAACAAAAAGAGGATTTAGCCTTCCCCAATTACCTAGCACTCCTTCCACGTACCGATCTTCGTATTGACTTCCACCTTCGTTTTCTAAATTAGAATTAAGTGTCTCACCCCCAGTACATGCGGACCCAACAAGGAGGATTACCCCTATAAAACTCAACAGGAAAACAGCGCGCCTAAATTTACTGGCCGCAAAATTCATATTCTAACGCTGCGATTCGACACTCAGAAAGGAGACAAAAATAAAAATAATTACAAGAATAATCGTCGCTTGGAATAAAGTTTTTTCAAGTCCTCGCTTCGTACGATAGCCAGAGCTTTCGGACATGCCTCCGAGTGCCGCACCGAAACCAGACCCTTTTACTTGCAATAAAACAGCAGTTACTAATAAAACTGAAACGATAATTTGAATTGCGTTAAGCATGGTACCTATTTTGTTGGTGTCACTAAATTTGGTGCTTCCCCCCGCCTACCATTGCGGACAAAAGCAGGAACACGCTGGAAAGCATTATATAGGTCTACGATTGCAGCTGCGAGTTTACTAGGATCATGACAATATCGGTTTTCAAGTGCTATAACATCGGCCTCACAAAGCTTCATGTTTTCATAAATCGAATTTTCCCCGTCTTCAAGCACAACGGGCATAGAGTTTACTCCTTCAGGGAGCTCCTCTCCAACATTACTATTCGCAATAACAGCATCAATCACTCCAACACCAATATAAGCTTCTATAGCCTGCACATGATCGTCAGCTGAAAAATCATCCGTCTCACCCTCCTCGGTGGCAACATTAGTAACAAACACGATGCGCGCTTCCGTAGTGCGTAAAGCTTTTTGGATATCAGGTACAAGTAAATTTGGTAAAACGCTCGTATAAAGACTACCTGGGCCGATAACAACCAACTCCGAATCCATAATTGCACGAATTGCATCAGGATGAGCTTCAGCGTCGGGAGGATTCAAATATAAATCCCTGACTCCAGTCCCATTTTCTGAAATATTGTGTTCTCCTTTAACCAGAACTCCATCATGAGTTCGTGCTGATAATGTGATGTCTTGTAAAGTCGAAGGCAAAATTGTCCCGCGCACATTTAAAACACGACTAGTTTCATGAACAGCCTCTTCAAAATTACCCGTCACACGCGCCATAGCAACCAAAAAAAGATTACCGAAAGAATGGCCTTGTAAACCGTTACCCGAATCGAAACGGTACTGAAAAAGACGTGACATTAATGGCTCGGCCTCAGCTAAAGCAGCTACGCATTGTCTAATATCGCCGGGTGCCAAAACACCAAATTCATCTCGCAGCCTCCCCGTAGACCCACCATCATCAGCAACTGTCACGATAGCGGTAAGATTAGATGTATGAGCTTTTAAACCTCGAAGAAGTATTGATAACCCCGTTCCTCCACCCAATGCAGCGATACGAGGACCTCGGTCCAAAACACGTTTGTTGTATATAGATTGAACAACACTTGGGCCACGCCCAGGCCGAATAAAAGCATATAACAGCGAAGTATTAAGTTTCCAAACAGCAATTCCAATAATACTTAGAGACACAAATAAGAAAATGATTCCGCGTATCCATTGAGGAATCATCTGCAAAGTTATGTAATAGAACACTTCATGAAAAGTAAAATTTAAATAAACTTCACGAAGAAGATAAGATGCCCCTAAAGCCAAAAAGGCCATACCAAAAACAAGTAGGAACAACCAACGCTTAATATGCATTCCGGGCTGTAGCCAGTTAAAAATACTATGGTTTCGGAACCTGTCAGACATCTAGCTACTCCAAAGCTTCTAGTTCGGCTTCTAATAGAGATTGAACTAGAGCATGATCGGCACGACCCTTTGTCTGTCTCATGACTTGTCCCAATAAGAACTTTAAAGCGGAAGACTTTCCAGCAAGATAATCAGCTAGTGCTTTGTCATTATCGTTAATAACTGAGCGTACGATGGCCACCAATTCATCCCCTGCTTCTTCACCCAATTGAGCAAGGCCATCTTTCTCAACAATTTGCTTTGCACCAAGACCATCACTAAGCATCTTCTCAAATACTTGTTTAGCCACAGCATTTGTAATAACTCCTTCTTCAGTAAGTACTATTAGTTCTGCCAAAGAATCAGCTTTGATTGGGAATTCACTTAGTTCCTTACCTACATGCTCATTATCCCAACGGGCTACTTCACCAAGCATCCAATTTGCTGCTAGTTTGGGAGCACGTTCAGATTTCCCTTCCAGTGATTCGACTAGATTATCAAAATAGTTGGCGCGTGATCGATCTTCACTTAGTGTTCCAGCCTCAAACTCATTAAGACCAAGAGAGACAAAACGCTGTTTCTTGGCAGAAGGTAGTTCAGGTATTTCACTTCGAATGTTTTCAACGAAATCATTACTTAACGTCAAAGGTGGTAAATCGGGCTCCGGAAAATATCGGTAATCATTGGCCTCTTCCTTAACTCGTTGACTAATAGTGATTCCCTTTTCTTGATTCCAGCCACGCGTTTCCTGAACTATATTTTCGCCCTCAATTAAAGCCTTTGCTTGCCTTACCTGTTCAAAACACAAAGCATCATAAACAGAACGGAAAGAGTTCATATTCTTAATTTCCACCTTTGTGCCGAGCTCAGTTTCGCCGAATGGCCGCAGGCTAATGTTTGCATCGCACCTGAAATTCCCCTCTTCCATATTAGCGTTGCTTGCCCCGATCATACGAAGTAACTGACGGAGACTAATAAGATAGGCTCGAGCTTGTTCCGGTGAACGCATATCAGGCTCACTTACTATTTCAACCAAAGGTACGCCTGAACGATTGATGTCAACTAAACTATAGCTACCCCCTGCATTCTTGCGATGCAATAAACGTGCAGTATCTTCTTCCATATGAACCCTAGTGATTCCACATCGAAATAAACCCTCATCGATCTCCAGGTCCTGCCAACCATTCTCACAAATTGGTAAATCAAACTGACTTACTTGATAGCCTTTCATTAAGTCTGGATATAAATAATTTTTTCGATCGAACTTGCTAAAATCTGAAACCTTACAGTTTAGAGAAAGACCTATTGCAACAATAAGTCGTATTGCTTCTTCATTAATAACAGGCAACACCCCTGGTAAACCTAGGCACACAGGGCAAACATGCGTATTAGGCTCAGCACCTGAATAGTCAGCACTACAGGAACAGAACATTTTACTGTTAGTTATTAATTGGACGTGTACTTCTAACCCTATGACGGTTTCAAACTGATCCAAAGTTGTTACCACGTATGTCTCCCTGTCAGGCAACTCTAGATTACGCTATCTGAAGGTGAGGGTCTCCCTTTTGGGCACGACCGATTAAAAAATAATCTTGACCGTCTTCTGTACAAATTTGTTCAAAGTCAACAACCTTCTCTTCTGGAACAGCAATTATTAATCCCCCAGAAGTCTGAGGGTCAAAACAAACCTCTTGCAATTCTAACGAAACTGAAGATGCAAACGTCAAATGCTCTTCTAACCATTTGCGATTACGAGCAGCTCCTCCAGTACTTACACCTGCTTTTGCTGCTTCATGAGCTCCCGCTAACAATGGAATTGATTCAGAATTGATGACAGCACGACACCCCGAAGAAGAAAGCATTTCCCAAAGATGGCCAAGCAGACCAAAACCTGTGATATCTGTAGCTGCACTTGCACCAATCTTTGAAACTAAATGCGCAGCATGTCGGTTAAGCATCAACATAGATTCAACCGCCTCCTCTTGCCCCATGACCTTCGTCGTTGAATTCCTTGCTGCGGTTAGAATTAATCCTGTCCCCAATGGCTTAGTTATATATAGGTAATCGTTAGGCTTAACTAGGGACTTCAAGAACATTTTATTGGGATCAACCTTCCCTAAAACTGAAAGTCCAAATTTGGGCTCTTCATCCCAAACTGTATGACCACCACCAATCACGCCACCCGCCTCTAAAACTTTTTCGGCAGCACCTCTGAATATAGTCGACACTACATCAGCTTCAAGATCCTCGGGAAAACCAGCAATATTCAAAGCAAGAACGACCTCCCCACCCATTGCATACACATCCGACATTGCATTGGCAGCAGCAATTGCACCATACGTCCAAGGATCATCAACAACGGGAGCAAAAAAATCCAGAGTCGCGATAATTGCAGTTTTTTCATCAACTTGATAAACGGCAGCATCATCCGGTTGATCAATACCGATCAATAGATCTGTCTGATCAACCGTAGAGAAAAGAGCATTCAATGGCGACAGCACCTGCGCCAGGGATTCAGGTCCCATTTTCGAAGCTCAGCCACCACAATCAGTTAAAGTAGTCAGGCGTACCTGTTCACGTGTCATAATGAAATCTTAAACTAAGTAAGGCCTGTGAAATTGAAAAATGTGAATACAATAATCAATACTTTAGGTGAGCTATATGGCATGCCACAAATACAGCCACATGGTGACGCACTTTCAGAATTAATTATGACTGTTCTTTCACAAAATACCTCTGATAAAAATAGCGGACGAGCTTTTATTCAACTCTTACGGAATTTCAAGGATTGGAACAGTATGGTTACTGCACCAACAAAGAAAATTGAAGAAGTAATAAAAGTGGGAGGGCTAGCAAAACAAAAGGCACCACGTATTAAAACGATCTTAGAAGAAGTTCATACCTACACAAACGGTACCTGGGATCTTGCCGAACTTAACACAAAACCCTTAGAAGAAGCCCGTAATTGGCTTCTTAACTTACCAGGCGTCGGACCTAAAACAGCGGCGTGTGTACTTTTATTCGCTTTAAACCGGCCTGCATTACCAGTAGACACACATGTCGATAGGGTATCTAAACGACTTGGTTTAGTACCAGAAAAAACCAATTTGGAAAAAGTACACATTCTACTCGAGAACTTAGTCCCTTCAGATCTGTACTACCAATTCCACATGTTAATGATTAAACATGGTCGGAGAATTTGCTTTGCACAAAAGCCACATTGCCACAAGTGTCCATTGCAAAAAAAATGTCCAAAGAAAAAAGAATATGACGCTATTGGTTCGCTTTAGCCCTTCTTAAATTCGTTAATTTAAGAATTGTTACAAAGATCCAACTCAACAACAAAGAACAACATCCAAACACTGCAATAATCAAAAAATTACGCTGGAAAACCCTGATAATGTTCTCAAAAATTGCAAGCATATCTTGAGCAAAAAGGTCACTATTAACAAAGCTCTGCACGAAGAAAGTTATCAAGCCTAGGACAATTAACGCTGGGATAGAACTAAATAGTGCTGCAATGCCAAGGCTTTGAAATCGATAGTAACTCCGCGACGAAATAACTACCCCTGCTCCTGCTAATACAACAAAAACAAAAGCAACCAATGAAAGCCAAAAACTTAAAGAATGACTTTGTTTACCCCCAATTGCTAAAACTTGTTCAATAACAAAAGCTAAAGAAAAGTATCCAAAATCTTGCTGGCCAGTGCGATCAAATGAAGCCAATCCTTCTTCATAAACCAGATCGCTGGAACGAGTAAGTACTAAATCACGTATCTCATCTCTTGAAGAGATAACGATTTCATTTCGAGAAAGAGAAATATCTAAAGGAAAATTAGGGAGAAGAAAAACCGTATCTTCGCTTCCCCGAACAGCTTCTTTTAAATCCGGTAACTCATTGAACAAATGTTGATCTATTTCGGTCAATGCAGCGATCCCGAAACCAATATAATTCTTCACACGATCTGGTTCCGTAACTTGACTAAAACTGAATAACAAAACACACAAAAATAAAGCCACCGAAAAAAAAGCTCCCAGAGCAAAAACACCATTACCACCTGTACTACGTTCAGCCCTAGTCCGTAAGTGAGCTCTCGTAACTTCGCGCTCTGGAGAGAATGGTGGACGGCGAAAGTTAGCCATTTAAAAATTCTCCACTACTAATGTATCTGCCATTCGATCATGAAAAGCACGATGTTGCCGATCAATACACATAAACAACACGCTTGCAAAGCCAATCCCCATACTCACAAGGAAGAGTACGGAACAGGCTAATAGCATGCTATCGAAGGCCCATAGAAAAGAGAAACCTATTGGAAATCCCAACATATAGATACCTAAAGAAAATGCGCGTAACAATCCTCCTGCGAAACCAAGTTCAGCCCCATTTGAACGAACAATTTTGATAGATACCGTTGCACAGCCTAGCGTTTTTCCAAAGAAATAAAAACATAGTAAAAAATAAAGACCTGATAGTGGAATACTAAGAAGCACAAAAATCCAAAATACAAAAAAAGGTAATTCCGGGGACGTTAAAGGTATAACAACCCCTAAAGCAAGACATAAGAGGAATATTAAAATTAANCAAAGNAGATCCACAAAAATAGCTATCGCCCTAACTCCTAAAGTGGCGAGGTTATACAGAGAGGAAGGACTTTCCAAATTGCTCATGTCACAACTATTGTATGTCAATAAAAACTGCTAGAACGCAACAACAACGATGAATCAAAAAACTGAACTACAACAATGGAAACCAAATTGGCCTCTCGTTGGATTAGTTGCCCTCCTATTTTTCGTATTGCCTTTAGCTTCAGTACTTGGTAGTTCGCTAACGGATTCAAAGCTCGAAAAAAATAAGTATGAATTATGGTCTTGGGAAATTAAGCACCTGCCTAATGCATTAATTTCGAATATTGGGAAGAGCAATTCGTCTATACATGAGAATCGCAAAGCAGTCGTAGAGTACTTTAGGCTGACTAGTCTTCTAAGAACCGAAATGGCAAAACCTTTACCGGAGGAACTGATACTTAAAAACTTAGGGGACGAGCGTGAAAAAATCGAAGACTCTGTAGAAATTTTTCTTCAAGTACTCATTCACAACGCCGTAAAAGAAGCGGATTTAACGACACAGTTCCCCCTCCTAAAAAATACAAGTTTCGTTTGGCCTCCAGTTGCAATTGAGTTGGAAACGCCACCATTGGTATTAGTTCGCTCTGATAGAAATAAAATCACCCGTAAAGGCGATACTCTACTCAAACCAGGGCTATCAGAGGAAACAATCATTTCGATTGAGAATGAAACGGATTCTGATGAGACAGCTTCCTTGGTCGTTCAAATAGGTGGTTTAGCAACTTACCCTAGTTCAGTGTTGAATCTTCGTACTTATTCGACGATCCTCGAAATAGCCGCGCATGAGTGGATACATCATTATTTGGCATTTCACCCTTTAGGCCAAAAATATTGGGACAGTCAACGATTTCGAGAAATTAATGAGACAACAGCAAATATCGCTGGACGTGCTATTGCAGATCTTATACAAAGAAAAAATCCTTTAACTTTCCCCAAAAATATGGATGGGAGAGCCAGTGTAGAAAAAGAAAGAGTTACGTCAATTAATGTCTCAGATGAATTTCGAAATCTTAGAGCAAAGGTGGATGAACTCCTGAACAAAGGGCAAATCTCTGAAGCGGAATCATTGATGTTAAAGACTCAAGATTTTTTAAATGCAAACGGATTCAATATAAGGAAAATAAACCAAGCGTATTTTGCTTTTTATGGAACATATACCGATCTTCCTCAATCATCTAGCCCTATTGGACCGAAAATAAAGGAGATTTGGGAACTAACTGGAAGAAACATCAGGGTTTTCTTAACTACAATGAGAACAATTTCATCAGTCAATGATTTGGACGAAATATTAGCCACATTCCGTGAAAAGTAATGCTGGGGACGGAGGATTCGAACCCCCACTTACAGGACCAGAACCTGCTGTCCTACCATTAGACGAGTCCCCAATGACTAAAAAAGACTAGCATGGCAAAAAGTGTAACTCTAGAAAAAAAATATTTTCCTAACTATATCTCGGTCTTTCACAGCGCATATGGCTGGTTATTTCAGACTTTTGCCAATATTGCATTTATGTTGAAATGGTCTTTGCCACCCCCCTGTATATACGGTCAAGATTATGAATTACATGTTTGGTAGATAGGAAAGTGGTTATGCGGATTAAATCTTAGCGACAGTTAAAAAATCATTTTTTTAGCTGCTCTGCTGCAAAATGCAACCTACGAAGGCTCTCTTCTCGTCCTAAAAGAACTAATGAATCAAATAATGGGATACCTTGAGGTTTTCCCATAATTGCAACATAGAGAGTAACGATAAATTTACGCATTTTAATACCTAATTGTTTCTCATCTTGCAAACCGCGAATTGAAGATTCGATCTCTTCCGAATTCCAACCAATTGTCGAAAAAATACCGATCACAGATTCCAAAACATATAAAGCCTGACTTTCATCACCACCTAATTTTCCACTAAGTAACCCAGGGTCATAGCTAGGAATATCGGTTTCAGATAGGAATCTAATGTTGGGCACTATTTCTTCTAATCGGTTTGTTCTTGATTGGAGAAGAGGTGCGACAGAAGATATTAGTTTTTCGGAGATAACTTCAGCGCATTCCGAAGCAACAATTGACTCCCAGCGTTCGGGAGACATTGCCCTGATGTGATGTCCATTTAAAAAATCAAGTCGTTCTAAATCAAAAAGTGCAGGATTAGGAACTACGCGTTCTAGGGAAAATTGAGCAGATAGCTCATCTTTAGAAATTATAGATGTCTTGTCATCAAGCGACCAACCCAAAAAAGCAAGGAAATTTATCATCGCATCAGGCAAATACCCCTTTTCTTTGTATTCAAGAGCACTAGCCCCACCTGTTCTTTTACTTAATTTTTTTTGGTCAGAACCTACTAACACAGGCAAATGAGCAAAGTGTGGAACAGGAAGCCCGACTGCTTCAAAAAGTTGCACATGCTTGGGGGCACTAGGAAGCCACTCATCCCCTCGAATTACATGTGAAATCTGCATATCCGAATCATCTGTTAGCAAAGCTAAATGATACGTAGGAAAGCCATCAGATTTCAAAATAACAAAATCATCTTGCAACCGATTTTCAAAAACAACTGCTCCTCGGACAAGATCATTCAACGTTGTCACACCATCATTAATCATCTTGAAACGTACAACATGAGATTCCGTTTTTGCTTTATCAGCAGCTTCTGAAATTTCGAGGCTTTTACATTTACCGTCATAACCTGGTGGCAAATGATTTTGAGCTTGAAAATCACGCAATTCTTTCAGACGTTCAGGGCTACAAAAACAATAATAGGCACGCCCACGTTCAAAGAGAGATGTCACCATACCCTCATATTTTTGTAGACGTTCTGACTGAACATAAGGTCCATAAGAACCCCCTATATCCGGCCCTTCATCCCATTCCAGCCCAAGCCAACGCAAAGCATCATAAATACGACTTACTGCACCTTCGACCAAACGAGTTTGGTCTGTATCTTCAATCCTAAGCACAAACTCGCCATTATTTGCACGGGCAAAAGCCCAGGCAAATAAAGCTGTACGTAATGAGCCAATGTGCGGATCACCTGTGGGGCTCGGAGCGAATCGAGTTCGTATTTTATTGATCAGACAACTCCTCTAAAAGCTTGTCATCTTCCACAAGCGCGTCCCTTAACTGCTCTAAAGATTTCGGACCAAAGCCTTTGATCTCCAAAAGATCATCATCAGAAATTTTCATGACCTGACCTACCGTACTAATTCCAGAGGCTTCTAGTGCACTTAACGAACGTTGTGAAATACCTAAATCCCCTAACGAATCATTGAGATCCTGTGACACCTTATCCTCTTCCCGAGAAGAATCAGGTTTAGTATAAAATGAAGCAGCAGATCCTAACCCCATTTTCTGTGCAGCATCAAGAAAATCATCAGGTATCGGAGCGGTTACCTCAAGTTGACCACCTTCAGGATGAGGAAAAGTAAGTCTCCATGAATGCAATAGGTGTCGTGAACCTGAACTAGTGCCGTAAAGAGAGTCTCCTACAACAGGAATTCCTATTGCGGCCAAATGAATACGAATTTGATGAGTTCTTCCTGTATATGGCTTAACATGAAGCAAAGAATTTTTGTCTGTAACCTTAACAGTCTCATATTCAGTCTCTGCATGCCGGCCTTTAGAAACAACACCCAAACGACGATTTCCCGACTGAAGACGTCCCAACGGAGCTTCTATGACTGCTCGCTCCTGATCTGGTTTACCATCACAAAGTGCAACATATTCCTTTGTCACTGCATTAGGAGGAACAGCCTCAGGACGGAAAGCTTTAGCTAATTGATCACGAATTTCTGATGAACGAGCCAATAACAAGACGCCACTAGTTTCTTTATCAAGTCGATGTACGATCCCTGGGTTGGGATCATTAGCTGGAAAAGATTCAAAAACAGCCTCATCAAAACGTAAGAACCAACTGACGACAGTTGGGGCATCCGGATTAACTGGCGCCGAATGCACTAACAAACCTGCGGGTTTATTCACAACAACGACAAAATCATCTTCGTACATGACTGTGGGCTCTTTAAATAGAACTGGTGGATCAGCATCTACTTTTTCCCTAGCTGGATCCATTGTTACAACTTGGCCAATTTTGAGACGAAGCGATTTGCGAGCAGGTTGATTATCAACACGAACATCACCGTCCGCTATGGATCTTTGAATTTGATTCCGACTAAAATTTGGAAAAGCTTTNGCAAGAATAGTATCCAACCTCCACCCATCACTTTCGACAATTATCGAAACTAACGTGCTTCTGTTGTCGCCACCTGGCTCTCGGTTTCGTGATAAATCACCCATAAAAGTAGTACTACACCAATCGTAATGGCAGAATCAGCGACATTAAAGGTCGGCCATTCAGGAAATTTAATAAAGTCAGGGACTTCACCTTTAATTGCGCGATCAATAAGATTGCCACATGCCCCTCCTAGGATAAGGCCTAATGCAATCCTTAGAGAACTTTTAAGTCCTGATCGCAAAAAGAAAAACCCGACGAGAACAATCCCAATAATACTGGCAAAAATAAGGAATATTCCTCCACCTTGAAATAATCCGAATGCTGCACCTGTATTGGTCGCATATATTATTTGGACAGGCCAATCACTAGAAGGCCAAACATCACCAGGATTCAAAAATTCTGTAATTAACAATTTTGTGATTACGTCCAATGCAATGACAAACAGAGGAATTGCAAAGCTAAAAATAATTCTCACTGCTCGACCCGTACACTGATCTTCAGATTAAAAATGTAACGCATGCTAGCTCGCTATGCTCTTGTGATCTTGGTGTACTGTCCTGGGGGATCCTCACCCAAAAAGGTTTTTCCGAAATTTCCATAGTGTCGCCAGCTAATAGCACCATGTGATGCAGCCTGATGTGCATCACGCAACTTCCGTTCAAGCGGATGGCTCATACGACTTCCCGTTGTCCCAGCAAGGTTGTGAATGGTATCAACAATCAAACGGCATGATTGGGCAGCATGCGTTGCAGATAAGAACCCCTTACGCGTTAACTCCCATTCTGGGAGGCTCTTTCCTTCACTCAAAGGACCCAAACTTTTTTCTATAGCCTCTTGGCTTTCCATGAGAAACGCACGTGCAGCCATCCAATTAGCTTCATTTTCAGCGAGCCGAATATATGCCTCTGGTTGATCCTTTAGCGTGGAGCCTGAACCCCAAGGGGTCTTATGGGTTGCCAGCTTTACAAACTCATCTATCGTTCCTCGAGCGATACCTAATGCAACTGCTGCCTTGTTGTAAAAGGCATGACAAGGATTACGGTAGGTTGGATTTTCCCATAGTTCCGTCGGTGCCAGCGCATCTTTCGGCAAGGTATGTTCCAAAGGTATCTTTGCCTGTATACGCACATCATGGCTACCAGATCCTCTTAACCCAGCCATATCCCAGGTATCAATAATCTCGAAATCATCTCTAGGCACCATCCAAGAAGCTTCCGCAGCTCCTGTTGGAGATTTTTCCCACGGATTGGAATCGAAAATCATTGTCCACGTCGCGCTATGACATCCACTCGCAAAAGAACCCTGATAAGTCATGTTCCAATCACTACCCTCCAGAGAAGCCTCCCTACCAGGATTGGGACCATTCGGAGTACCTTGCCCAGAACAAACAAGAACATCCCAATCTCCACAGATCTTCTCTGCTAATTCCTTATTCATCTGTCTTATCATCAACGCATTAATTTCAGAATTAATTTGGACGCACCAACCAACTGAACCATCGATTGCTGAAGCAGCCTCCACTGCCTCGATTTGATCACGAGCAAGGAGGTCTTCGCCGGCTAATTCAGTAGGGAGGGCAAACCGGTAAAGGCCTGCATTGGCCATTTCTTTAGCTGCCCAATCAGGCAAATGTCTAATTTTTTGGGCTTCATCCCCTGCTTCTTCCAAAAGATCTCGCATATTTCGTATGCGTTCCGCTGGTGAGTCTTTTCGTAAAATATCTACTCGATCAAAAAGTTCTTGCCTTAACATTCATCCAGATTACTACAGATTTAAAAATGCATAACCACTTTTTAACTAATACCCGTTGACGGAGTTGTAAAAATTCGCCTAGTCTTCATCGAATGAAACAACACCTGTCAGGAAAAACAGCGATAGTAACCGGTGGGGCCGGCGGCATGGG
>JAKUNN010000022.1 GCA_022451885.1 Dehalococcoidia bacterium
AGCAAAAACCCCCCACACCCCCCCAAATCTATCTCTTCTTATCTGTTTACCTTTCTTCCTTTAGAATTCAATTATGTTAGATAAAGTTGAAATCTCTGTTGAAGGAGGAAAAGGGGGCGCTGGTGCTGCGTCGTTTCACCGAGAAAAGTTTATTGTTAATGGAGGGCCTGATGGCGGAGACGGAGGGCGCGGAGGAAGGGTTTTTCTTCAGGCAGTGGATGATATTTATACCCTTGAGACCTATAGAGCAAAGAAAGTTTTTCGTGCTGACAATGGCTTAGACGGAGGCATTCGCCAGAGGACTGGGGCCAGAGGTTCAGATTTAACGCTTTCAGTTCCGGTAGGAACAAGGGTTTATGACGTTAGCGACGGGTCCCTCCTTGCCGACTTGGTCTCCATTGGGGAGACCGCGTTGGTGGCCCTTGGGGGGAGAGGGGGCTGGGGGAACCGCAGGTTTGCTACTAGTACGAATCAGGCTCCGAGGTACGCACAGCGCGGCCACTCTGGGGAAAAAGTTGTTCTCCTTCTCGACCTTAATTTGCTTGCCGACGTAGGGCTTCTCGGGCTACCTAATGCCGGGAAGTCAACTTTCCTCTCTGTCGTTTCACAAGCGAAGCCGAAGGTTGCGGCATATCCTTTTACAACACTTGCTCCGGTTCTTGGCGTTGTCCTTTCCATGCCGGAGCGGTTCACGGTTGCAGACCTGCCCGGCCTTGTAGAAGGGGCACACCAAGGGGTGGGTTTGGGTCTTGAGTTCTTAAAACACGTGCAGCGCTGCCGGGTTCTTGTTCATCTTGTGGACGGGAACGAGCCGGACGCCCTGGAATCGTTAGATCTCATTGAAAACGAGGTGAGGGCTTACGATCCTGGCCTTTCAGAATTGGAACAGCTCATTATCGTTACAAAAGCCGACATTGATCCAGCCTCTTGTGAACGCGTGGCGGGGAGGATAAAAGATCAGGGAAGAAATTCTGTTTCGGTCATATCTTCACTTTCCGAGGAGGGGTTAGAAGAAGCGATAAAATTAATATATGGCGCAGTTATAAGGGCTCGAAAAGAGGAGCTCGACAGGGAGGCTAGAAAGATCCCGGTTATTCGCCCTCCTGCAACGGAGCGGTTCCGGGTGGAGAAGAAGAGGGAGGGTAAATTCGAGGTGATAGGAGCTGGGCCTGTTAGTTTTGTAGAAATGATGAATTTAGAAGAAGATGATTCTCGTGAAGAGGTTTTTAGGAGGCTTGAGCGGTGGGGGGTGACTAAAGAGCTGGTTAATAATGGGGTTGATATCGGAGACACCGTTCGGTTTGGGGAAAGCTCTCTTGTATGGGAGTAAAATTGGCCAGTAGCAGGGAATGAAGGAAACTCTAGTAGTGAAGATTCAGACGGTTCTTTTTGATATTGATGGGACGCTGTTGGATACAGAACCTTTTATCCTCAAGGCTTATGCGGCTGCATATAAAGGATTAAAAAGGGAAGCCTTACCCTCTGACGAAGATCTTATGAGCCTTACCGGAGGAGATCTGGGGGGGGTTTATAAGCGGCTGGTTGGCGATGACTGGCCCAGGGCTGTAAAGCTTCACCGGGCATTCCAGCTTGAAAACATGCACCTTTCCACTCCTTTTCCCGGAGCAGACGAAGCCCTTTCATTTGTAAAGTCAAAAGGTTGTCGAATTGCTGCAGTTACAAACAGGTCCAGGGCAACGAGTGCTAAAACCCTTGAAATAGGAGGGCTCGCTGGATACATAGAGGCCGTTGTTGCTGCAGAAGATAGCCCTGCGCTAAAGCCTGACCCTGCCCCCCTATATAAGGCTCTAGAATTGTTGGGGGAGCCCCTTTCCGGGGATGGGGTTGTTTTCGTGGGGGACACACCTGTGGATATCTCTGCAGGGCGCGCAATTGGAGCAATTACAGTCGCTGCCACATATGGGTTTCACAGAGATCGGGTTCTTGAGACGGGACCAGACCATCAGATTGATTCAATAAGCAAATTGCCCCAAATATTAGAAAATTTAGAGAAGTAGCCTCCCGAAGGAATTTCAGTGATACTTGTAAGACTGTCCGCCAACCTGGCGTTAAGTGTTAATTAAAAAGGATTTATAAATGCCACGCCATCCAAATGAGGCCCTTTTTGAGGGCGAGAAAATGTATCCCATTCTGCCAACCTGTGAACATTTTGCAGGCACAGAAGTTCGGGTGTTAAAAGCCTTCGAGCTGCAGGGAAAAATGGGTGGGGTTTTTGATATAACCATGGACCTTGAAGATGGTGCCCCGACAGGAGCCGAAAAGGAGCATGCGGAAATGTATGCCCGGCTTCTGCAGAGTGATGAAAACGAATATCACATGGCAGGTGTGAGGATTCATGATTTTACGAATGAGCACTGGAAACAAGACGTGGACATTATTGTTAATGCCGCAGCAGATAAAGTTGCCTATTTAACGATTCCAAAATCAACCCGGTATGAGCAAGCAGCAGAGATGATTGAATATATTCAGGAAACAGCAATTAAGGCTGGCTCCTCTCGAGAGATTCCTGTACACGTTTTGATGGAGACACACGGAGCCCTTCATGACGTTTGGAAAATTGCGGGATTGCCGGCGTTACAAGTTTTAGATTTTGGACTTATGGATTTTGTTTCTGCCCATCATGGCAGTATTCCTGCAGAAGGAATGCGATCTCCAATGCAATTTGAGCACGTTTTGATTAGGCGAGCAAAGGGAGAGGTTGTATCTGCAGCTCTCGCACACGGGGTGGTTCCCGCCCACAACGTTACTTTGGAGCTGAAAGATCCAGATGTGATATATGGGGATGCGAAGCGCGCGCACACAGAATTTGGGTTCCAGCGTCAATGGTCTATATATCCTGCTCAAATAGAGCCAATAACTAAAGCGATGGCGCCGGAGGCGCCCCAGATTCAACTAAGCTGTGACATTCTTTTAAAAGCGTACGAGGCAGATTGGGGGCCAATTCAGCACGATGGAGATTTGCACGATCGTGCAACGTATAGGTTTTACTGGGAGCAACTGCAGAGGGCACGCCTAAGTGGAGTGGAAATTGATCCAAAAGCCACAGAACTGTTCTTTGATTAGTAATAAGCGTTCGCTTTCACTTCTGCTCTGCTGCATTCTATATATATGAAGATAGTGCAAAAGTATGGAGGAACCTCTGTTGCCGATGCTGAAAGGGTAAGGCATGTTGCCTCTCGTATTGCGAAACGCAAACAAGAGGGTGAAGAGATTATCGTTGTGGTGTCCGCAATGGGAAATCGAACAGACGAGCTTATAGACCTTGCCTTGTCAGTCAATCCTTCGCCCCCCCCAAGGGAGCTGGATCATTTGCTATCGACTGGAGAACAGGCTTCAGCCGCGTTGCTTGCAATGGCGCTGCACGCCATTGGGCAAAATGCGGTTGCATTGAGCGGTCGACAAGCAGGGATCATATCAAAGCAACGCTTTGGGGATGGTCGAATTTCACGAGTAGAAGTTGGTCGAATTGAAGAAGTTTTAGAGGAAGAGGCGATCCCAATAATTGCGGGATTCCAAGGAATAACGGAGACCGATGAAATAGTGACATTGGGAAGAGGGGCTAGTGATTTAACTGCCGTAGCTTTGGCCATTGCCTTGGAAGCGGAGGTTTGTGAAACCTACAAAGATGTTGAAGGTGTTTTTTCGGCTGATCCTCAAGTTGTGAAAAAGGCTAGAAAAATTGATGAAATAGGGTATGAAGAAATGTTAGAAATGGCTACACAGGGATCACAGGTCATGCACAGTCGTGCAATTGAACTGGCGTCAGCGCATGATATGCCGATTCTTGTGGCTTCAAGCATGACAGATGTGCCTGGCACCCTTATACATGGAGGTAATATTATGGAAGAGCGCAATCGAGTAAGGGGAGTAGTTGGCGATACAGACGTGGCCAAGATAACTTTGAGATCTTTGCCTGATGAACCTGGTATAGCCGCAAAAATCTTTGAACCATTGGCAACAGCTGCAATTAGTGTTGACACGATAGTCCAAAATGCAAGTGAAGAGAGACTTACAGATCTAACCTTTACTATTGCAGAGAGCGATCTAGGTGCTGCAGAAAAAATAATGCCGTCAATTTGTACCTCCGTGAGGGCGGCTAGTTACGTTTCTGATATTGGCTTGGCAAAAGTTAGTATTGTCGGGGCGGGAATACAAACAGAGTCAGGCTATGCTGCAAGAATGTTCAAATCTTTGCACTCTGCAGGCATAAACATCGAAATGATTTCAACAAGCGAGATTAGGCTTACTTGTATAGTTGCGAAGGATCGTCTGGATGAGGCTGTTGAAAAATTACACCGCGAATTTTTACCGGACGAAGACTAATTTAATAGCTGAGAATCCGAAATAGGCTTGCGTCAAACGCAACTCACAGCTACCTTCAATAGACGGCGACAGCCAAAGACGGCAGGTCCTTGTTAAAGGATAAACTTATGAAGTGCCTGTTGAGGTGTCGTGACGCGGCGCTGGTATTTGTTATCAGTGTTTCTTTGGCAGGTTCCGTACGGAGAGAGAAGTGCCTGCAGAGAGAAAAGTTGCCCTAGTTGCGGATATAAAAAAAGACATCGAGCGCGCAGAGGTGGTCATAGGGACAGATCATAGCCAATTAGATGTGGAAGAGTTCCAAGCTTTAAGAAGGGCTCTTCGCCCGGCTGACGTGAAGGTTAGAGTAGTAAAAAATTCACTAGCAGCACTGGCAGCGAAAGAAGCAGGAAAACCTGAAGTTGCAGAAATTCTTAAAGGACCGACAACCCTTACTTTTGGTTTTGGAGATCCTGTTGCCCCGGCAAGACAGCTGATGGCTCACCTAGAGGGGGCACGGCTTGAGTTACCTATCCATGGGGGCTGGCTTGATGGAAATGTTTTAAATGCTTCTGAAATTGCAGAATTGGCCAAAATTCCTTCAAAAGAAGAATTGCTTGCAGGCATCATAGGAAAATTACGTTCTCCTATTAGCAATCTACATAGCTTACTTAGCACAACGATGCGAGATTTCTCTGGCTTAATTGAAGCTAGGGCTACACAGATAGCGGAAGAAGAAACAACAGAAGTGGAAGTAGCAGAAGCGACGGAAGCGGAAGAAGAAAAATCCTAAAAAAGAAAAGGGAAAAAAATGGCAACAAAGATAGAAGAAGCATTAGAAATCATTAAAGGGATGACCTTGCTCGAGTTAAGGGACCTAAATAAGTCAATAGAAGAAGAGTTTGATATCACTGCTGCGGCTCCAATGATGGTAGCGGCTGCAGGAGCTCCTGCTGACGGTGGTGGTGCGGCTGCAGAAGAGAAGTCAGAATTCAATGTCACCCTCAAGGATTTTGGAGACAAAAAGATTAATGTTATTAAAGCTGTTCGCGAAGTGGTAAGTGGATTAGGTTTGAAGGAAGCTAAAGATCTTGTCGAAGGTGCACCAACTGCTATCAAAGAAGGTGTTTCACAAGAAGAAGCAGATGAGATTAAATCTAAACTTGAGGAAGCTGGAGCTACTATAGAAGTATCTTAAAAAGAGAAGAAAACCTCTTCTCTTTTGAGAGAATCTATACGCCTGCGTAGCTATGCAGGCCGCTTATCCAAAGGTTAACACCAAAGTAAGAGAAAAGTAGTAATGCGAAGGACACAACAATCCACCAAACAGGATCTGGGCGTTTTCCTCTTCGCCAACGTGAGGGTACAAACCTTCTAACAATAGGCGCGCCAGCCAAAGAGGTGTCTCCCGCTTTGGCATGGAAATAGGCAGCCAAAGAAAGAAGCACAATAAGTGCACTTGTCTCTTTTGGATCCCAACCCCAATAACGGCCCCAGGCACTATTGGCCCACCAAGCACCCAACGAAATACCTAAGGCTAATAGAGGGAACCCTATAAGTATTGCTTTGTGAGCGAAATCGCCTGCATTTTCAGCGCTAGTCAAACTTTTAAAGCGTTGGCCTTTATCCCCTCCTTGAATTAAATAAATGCAAGCGGCACTAAAAGCTACCGTTAGAACGGAGTACGAGGCAATCATTACGCTAACATGCAAAGTGAGAAGGGGGCCATTTTGTAGAGCGGGAATCAAAGGTATGACATCACTAGGAAATGCGGTAGCAATAGCAAGTAAAGATACAACAATTGGAAAAACAAAAGAGCCAATACGTCTTTGATGTGTAGTTGTTTCAAAAACAAGATAGATAAGGGATATCATGAAAGCGAACGCAACTGTGTATTCATAAAGGTCCGATATAGGGGCATGTTTAACTGCAGCAGCACGGCTGGCAACAGCTCCGGCTAATAGGAAAGTTGTAATTAACCCAAATATAGTTGATAGCCTCCCGATGCCTACTTTGTGAACGAGAGGTAAAGGGCTTTGGGTATTTGTAAAAAAAGCTTTAAACCGCTGGAATAAGAGAGATCCGCTAGTTGTATACAAAAGGTAGCTTAAGGAAGCAAGAGAACTTGCAATGATTCCTGACCAAAAAAAATAGATAGATAAACTTGCCATCATTACTAATGCTATGGCGGGAGTGCATGGGAGTCGAACCCACCCCCCGCCGCGCTGGCGACAGGGCTACCGTTTTGAAGACGGTGAAGACCACCGGGCCTCATCCACTCCCGTCTACGTACCCTACCTAAAAGAGGGCATTACTGTCTCTGCAAATAATTTTGCAGGTTCTTGTGTATCTCTTCCAAAAAATTCTATTACAAACATTGTGCAGCCTAAATCTATATGTTTCTGAATTTGTGAAATTATTTTTTCAGGGCTTCCAGAGAGAGCCAGAGGGCCTTTTGGGTCTCCTAAATGACCACCAAAAATTTTAGAGGCTCGGTCAATCATTGGCTCTGCCAAATCCTCATTTTCTGCAATTGTTACAAGGCACTGTTGGCTGATTGTAATAGAATTGGGATCGCGCCCAATTGATGCACAGGCATTATGCAAAACATCAATTTTACGTGGGAGAAATTCTTGTTGGCCAGCAACATTATTGTAGATATCGGCATATTGTGCAGCTATGGGAATTGTTCTTTTTTCACCTGCTCCGCCTATAAGAAGGGGAGGTTTTCTCCCTGGCTTAGGTTGAGTGACTAAACGATTTGTTTTTACGAAAGAACCGTCGAGAGTGACCTCATCAATTTCAGGATCCCACATTTTCAAAAGGAGCTGCACTGTTTCTTCAAGTTGAGTCAGGCGATTTTTGATTGAGGGGAAAGGCATACCAAAATCAATAAATTCTCTTTCCATCCAACCAGCTCCTAACCCTGGGATGATGCGCCCATTGGCTATGTTATCTATGGTGGCAATAACCTTTCCAAGATGAGCTGGATTCCGCATTCCTGCAGGGGTCACTAATGTTCCGATTTCACATGTTTTTGTTACAGCAGCAAGACCAGCACAAGTCGACCAAGCTTCAAGAATAGGGATATCGGGAGATTGTGGACCATACAGGTGATCGTTTACCCAAAGAGAATCAAAACCTAGATCTTCAAAAGTTAAGGCTGCTGTAGCTGTCTCATCCCACGAACGTTTAATTTGTGGAACGCTTACCCCGAAGTGAATACGCCCGGTTCTTTTATTCATGATGGTTTCCTGTTCCTTTTATTTCCAGCTAACTTTTGCCCCAACAGAAATGTTTCTATTGGAAAACCAGCCTTCGTTTACCTCAAGGACTGTTAAGTATGGGTGGGAAGGTGTCAATAGTGTAACGTCTAGAGGTTTTCCATGAAGAATTTCAATTATCTTTCCTTGGTCATCTATAAAGGCAATTGCAAGTGGAATAACGGTGTTTTTCATCCAAAAGGAACCTACCCTTTCTTTTGGATATATAAAAAGCATTCCGGAATCGCTATCTAGGCTCTTTCGATGCATTAATCCTTTCTCATGTTCGGTTGTTGTACTTGCCACCTCAACACTCTCCAGTCGGTAAGCTTGTCCTTCGGAAGAGGTTACGGTGACTGTTACAATTTTTAAGGAGCTTGCATGACAAGAAGACATTAAAAAAAGTGAAAAAGGTATAAAAAATAAAAAAATTTTAGCTGACTGGATCATCGGGTGGGTTATCAATTTGTTGGACTCGTGTTTCATGTCGCCCTCCATCAAATGGAGAGTTGAGCCAAATATCCACAATTTCTATAGCGGTTGAAAGGCTAACCATACGCTCACCTATGGAAAGTACGTTCGAATCATTGTGTCGCCTGCCTAATTCGGCAGAATTTTTATCCCAGGCGAGGATGCAACGAACTCCATGAATACGGTTTGCAACGATAGCTTCACCATTTCCAGAACCACCGAGGACAATGGCTCTCTCGCTTTTGCCTTGTGATACAGATAATGCTGCGGG
Organism: Dehalococcoidia bacterium; assembly: GCA_022451885.1. Taxonomy (GTDB): domain Bacteria; phylum Chloroflexota; class Dehalococcoidia; order Tepidiformales; family Tepidiformaceae; genus JAKUNN01. The sequence goes on from JAKUNN010000022.1 coordinate 8,326, forward strand.
CCGAATATAGTCAGGGTAATTACAAGGCTCTGTAGTGTCAGTACCAAAGTCTTCCACTTGATGACCTTTTTCTATTAACCAGTCAATTATTTTAGTTTTATAACTAAACCCAGCGTGATCGGAAGCGATTGCAATTTTCACAGGTTAAAGTTTAGCCCCTTTTCTCAATATCTAAAATGTAAATACACTAGAGTCGGGTAAAGTTTATAGATTTGTATCTAAAATAGCTAAAATGTGAGAATTAAGGGAAATGAGCAAAGAAAAAAAAGAAAAACCTCAGTCTTATGCAAATCAGGATGAATTGCTTGAGCATAGGAGAACGCGTTTTAGTGAGTCGGACAGAGAAGAATTAACCGAATCTTTGAAAGAGCAATTGAGAGGTTCATTAACAAAAGAGCAATTCGATGATTTATTTAATGAAAGTTAAAAGTTTTTAAGATTATGTTTCTAGTAAAAGAAATCAATAAACTAGGTGAATGGAACCGACCACACACACATATGTTTCCCAAAGATTAGAACTTAATTATGTGATGTGGGGAAATAAAGATGCCCCTAAAATAGTTCTACTTCACGGAGGCCGTGATCATGCCCGAAATTGGGATCTGACGGCGGAAACCCTTAGTTCAGAGTATTGTGTTATAGCTCCGGATTTACGTGGGCACGGTGATTCGGACTGGGCAGAAGGGGGATCCTACTCAATAATTGATTACGTATTGGATCTCAACGCGTTATTTAATGAAGCCGATATCCAAAAAGCGTCAATAATCGGCCATTCATTGGGTGGGAGTATTGCTCTTCAATATGCGGGAGCTTTTCCTGAACAGGTGGATCGAGTGGTAAGTATTGAAGGGGTTGCCCGTATGCAATGGCGGGAAAATCAACGTAAACCCGCCCATGAGAGATTAAGAAAATGGGTTAAAGATATGAGAGGTCTTGAAGTAAGAAACACACATACCTATCCCAGCCTGGAATCAGCTTGTGAAAGAATGAAAGAAGCAAACCCAAACCTCTCTCCGGAACTTGCCTACCATTTAACTTTACATGGCACACGTAAAGTGGACGAATCTTTTGTTTGGAAGTTTGATAACCACGTAAGAACGCCATCTCCTTATGAATTTAATATGGAGGATGCCCGAGACATATGGAATCAGATAAGGTGCCCGATATTATTCCTGGTCGGCAGTGAAAGCTGGGGAAAACAACCTGAATCTTTAGATTTAAGCGCATTCCATAATTTTAATAAGGTTAAAATAGATAATGCAGGACATTGGGTTCAACATGATCAATTTGCTAAATTCATGGCGGTTGTATCAGGTTTTTTGAACCAATAAGAAATACGATTGGGGAACACGTAGTGATATTATTTCGCGTGAGGTTGATTAGCTATGACTAATAGACAGTCACGCCGGGATCAAAACCGGCAAGCTAGAAGACAAAAGAGCCGACCACAGAGAGGGTCATCATCTTCTGGGCCAAACAATTTTAGTTTTGATTTTAAAAAGTATGGTTTTTGGATTATTGCTGCAGGTTTAGCTATAGGACTTCTTGTGGTGGTAATTGTGCTCGCAAATAACAGGGATGATAATTCACAATTAAGTGAAGAAAGTCAGTTATTTGTAGAAGAGCTACATGAGGCGCTTGTTCGTATTCCAACCCAACTTGTGTCGGGTCAGGAAATGGGATCTGGCGACAGCCCTCTTGTGTTAGAAGTTTTTGCAGATTTCCAATGTCCACATTGCTTGAGACACGCCGCTATAATTGAGCCCGAGATTGTTGAAAAGTATGTCAAGACTGAAAAACTTAGATTAGTGTTTAAGCATTTCCCGGTACTTGGTCGTGAGTCGGTACTAGCTGCATCGGCAGCCACTTGTGCAGGCGAGCAAGAAAAATTTTGGGTTTATTCGAACAGTCTGTTTAAAGAAAAGGCTCGATCAGGAACTGAACCACCTAACAGGGGTTTATTTTCTGAAGAAAATTTAATCAGTATTGCAACTGACTTAGGGTTAGATGTTGAGTTGTTTAAAAGGTGTCAAAAATCTCCCGAAACACTGTCTGCGGTATCTAAGAATGAAAGTTTGGCACGACAATATGGCCTTACAGGTACCCCATCTTTTGTTTTACGTAATGGAGAGAAGGCAATTGTTCTAAACCCTGCTTCGTTTGAAGAATGGGAAGCTATTTTAGACGAGCAGTTAGAGTTAGTTTCTGAGCAGTAATTTGTTTAAGGTATTGACTTTTTCACTGGTAATAGCCGCCCTTTTTTTGGCTTGTGTAAAGGGCGATAATGCTGTTCAAAAAACAGAAACGTTCACAGTTAATGATTTACGTCAGGAAGTGCATTGGCATGCTGACTTTGCTGTGTTCATTGAAGGTGAGCAGCTTGTTTTTAATAGTGAAGAATATATAACAACGGAAAATTTCACTGTTGCTGAATATGTGCATATCCATAAACCGTATTACAGCGTTGTTCATGTTCATCGTGAGCAGACAACGTGGAGTGAGTTTTTTGAAACATTAGG
>JAKUNN010000023.1 GCA_022451885.1 Dehalococcoidia bacterium
TGAGCGTCTTGATGAAATGCTGAAGTGTGTTGATGCCGGTGCAACTGCATGGGATGTTGCCGGTCGTGTCCAATGGACAACTGGTACCTTGGCAGACTTTGATCCCTTCACGCAGCGTGCTGCAGTAGGTGAAACTCTTGCGCACCTTGAGTATTTATTTGAGGAAGGGCGGCTTTCCAAGGTAAAACGTGAAGAACAGCTATTTTGGATACCGGTTTAATGAGCACCCCAGCCTTTTCTTCGTTGTGAGCGACGAAAATTTAAAAATTCCCGATCTGGTCTTAGTTGTATTTCATGGCCATGATCGCAACTAACGGTTTTCATTTCTTCTGCGTCCCCCAATTGAAATGTAAAAAACCCATCACATAGCGGGCATTCAACAGTACGTGTTTCTCCATGTATGAGTTCGACTAGGTTGGTTGCCTTATAACGGATTTTTGACATGGGTCTAAGTGGTGGTAACACCTGTTCGAACTACGTAGGCTTCATCAACGTAATCAACTTGCACATGTTCACTGATTTCACCCTTTAACAGGCGACGTGCAAGTTCATTCTCAATACGTTGTTCCACAGTTCGTCTAAGCGGCCGAGCACCATATTCTGGATCGTACCCTTCCTCTACCAATGCAGTTCGTGCTTCCGCAGAAAGGGTAAAAGATACTCCTTTTTCGGAAAGACGTGCTTGTACTCCTTCAAGAATCAAGTCAACAATTTTGAGCAATTCTGTTTTTGTAAGAGGCTCAAAAATTATTACTTCATCTATTCGATTCAGAAATTCTGGACGGAAATGTCCTCTTAAAGCCTTGTCTACTGAAGTTTGAAGTTCCTTCTGTTTATCTGTAGTCCCACTCCGTTGCGTAAAGCCCAATGTTGCTTTTTCTTGGACGCCTGTACCTAAATTACTGGTCATGACAATAACAGTATTTCGAAAATCTACGGTCCTGCCGTGCCCATCAGTTAGCTGTCCTTCATCAAGTATTTGTAAGAGTGTATTAAACACATCTGGGTGGGCTTTTTCGATTTCATCAAAAAGAATTACTCGATATGGACGACGTCGAACATCCTCAGTTAATCCACCGCCTTCGTCATATCCGACGTAGCCGGGAGGTGATCCGATCATGCGACTAACTGTGTGTTGTTCTTGGTATTCGGACATATCTAACCTAATCATTGCTTCTTCGTCATCAAACATGAAGGCAGCCAATGTTTTTGCTAGTTCAGTTTTCCCTACACCTGTAGGGCCTAGAAAGAGAAAGGTTCCAATTGGTCTTTGTGGATCTTTTAATCCTGCCCGTGCTCGTCTAATCGCATCGCTGATTGATGTAATTGCTTCTTCTTGCCCAATTACTCTTTCATGTAGAACTCCTTCCATTCGGAGTAATCGTTCACTTTCAGCTTCTTCTAATTGGGCAACAGGAATTCCGGTAATTTGTCCCATTAATTGGGCTATATCCTCGCCAGTGACAATCATTTCGATATGATTTTTATTAGCGAATTCAGCTCTTAAATTTGTGTATTCCTCTTGTAACTCAAGTACTGTCTGTTTTATTTCATCTGCTCTTTTGTGGTCTTCACGTTTAATAGAGGCGTCTGCATCATCCGAAAGTATTCTCAGGCGAGTAGCTAACTCCTTCAATTCCGGAGAGATATCTTGTCCGTCGATGACGTGTTTGCTTGCTGCCTCGTCAATTAGATCAATTGCTTTATCTGGNAGTTTTCNCTCAGATAAGTACCTNTTAGATAAGTTTACTGCTGCATNTAGTGCATCCTCACCTATTTTTAGTTTGTGATGAGCTTCATACCGTGGNTTTAGCCCTTGCAGTATTTTTTTAGTGTCTTCTAAATTGGGCTCGTCCACATGAACAGGTGCAAAGCGGCGTTCCAGGGCTGGATCTTTTTCTATTTTTCGGTATTCATCTAAAGTAGTAGCTCCGATTGCACGGAGTTCTCCTCGGGCAAGTGCTGGTTTCATAAGGTTACTTGCGTCGATAGCACCTTCAGCACCTCCTGCCCCCATAACTGTATGAAGTTCGTCTATAAAAAGAACTATTTCTCCTTCAGCTGCACGTGTTTCTTCCATCACTGCTTTTAATCTTTCTTCAAATTCCCCCCTAAATTTGGCTCCGGCTACTATTGAGCCTATATCTAAGCTAAGCAGTCTTTTTCCTTGTAGTGGCTCAGGTACTTCTCCCGATGCGATGCGCTGTGCGAGTCCTTCTACAATTGCTGTTTTTCCTACTCCAGCTTCTCCAATGACTACCGGGTTATTTTTTGTACGACGGTTCAAAATTTGCATTACCCTGCGGATTTCTATTTCTCTGCCGATTACAGGATCTAATTTTCCTTCGAGAGCGAGGGCAGTTAAGTCGGTACTGTATCTTTCAAGACTTTGGTAATGACTTTCTGCGTTAGGACTGGTTACCCGTGCAGTACCACGGATTTCTTGCAAACCTTTGTAAATACCTTCTTTTGTAATTCCAGATTCTGCTAAAAGACCTGCAGTTCCACTTTCTTCGTTGTCTGAAATTGCAATTAATATGTGCTCTACTCCAACATAATCATCTTTCAGGCGATCTGCTTCTGCGTTTGCTACCTCCAGCATGCGAACTACTTCTGGGGTTGTATAAATCTGCACAACATCGTGTTGCAATGTAGGCATTTCCGCTAATAGTCCCTCGACCTTGGTCAGCAACTCTTCTCCCTTTTGGGGTAAAGTCATCCCCGAAAGTATTTCTTGGGTTAAGCCGTCCTTATCTTCAAGTAAAGCTACTAAAACATGAGGTACGCCCCATTGGCTGTGGTATCTTTCTCTCACGATTTCTTGTGAGCGGGAGAGGACTTGTTGGGCTTGTTCTGTGAACCTATCTTGTCGCATCATGATGAAATCCTTTATTCCTATGACTGCTTATCATTCAAATCTCTGGCATCACTTTCGACGACGGGTGATTGTATCTGTGTTCCTGACAGGCGATTTAATTCTGCCCGTATCCTGACCATTTCTTCCTGAAGATCACGTATTTGCTCATGAAGTTTTAATACGACTTCAACACCTGCTAGGTTTACTCCTAATTCATCAATTAACCTTTGTGCTTGGCGTATTCTTCGAATGTCCGCATTCGAATACATGCGGATATTCCCAGTTGTTCGATGTGGTTGGATGAGCCCTACTCGCTCGTAGTAGCGCAATGTTTGTTGATGTAATCCTACTAGACGGGAAGCAATAGAAATTACATAACAAGGGTCATTATCATTTTTTATATCATCTTGAAAACTACTCATTATGTTGCGCCTCAGCGTTTTGATTACGTAGTTGTTCGAATAGCTGACGTTGGTCCGCACTTATTTGTTTAGGTAAGTCTATTTTTATCTTTACAAACAGATCGCCAATTTGGTTATTGGCATTAAGCGCAGGCATTCCCTTTCCACGAAGTCGAATTTTTTGGTCACCTTGTGTTAGTTCAGGGACAATAACTCGTACTCGTCCATTAATTGTTGGGGCTTCTACCTCTCCACCTAAAATGGCATCGATGAACGGTATCGAAACCTCTGTGGTTAAATTGTTGCCAGTTCGTTCGAATGTTTTATGTGGTTGGACATTAATATTCAAATACAAGTCACCCGTTGGACCATTTTCATATCCTGGGCTTCCCTCACCTTGAACACGAATTCGTGATCCGGTTTCGACGCCTGGGGGGATTTTTACTTCTAGTCTCTTTGGACGTTCTGTTTGTCCTCTACCTCGGCATGAGGGACAAATATTTGCTGCCAGATATCCCTGGCCGGAGCAATTTTCGCAAGGAATTTTTGAATTTAAGGAAACAGTTCGTGTGGTGCCACTTGCTGCCTCTTCCAGCGTTATTTCTGCTGTAACGTCTATATTGTCACCACGTTGTGGGGTTCTTCTTGTATTTCTTCCTTCACCAAAAAACCCCTCAAAAATCGATCCTATGTCTCCAAAATCACCGCGGTTGAATCCCGAATATTGTTGTGTTTGGGACTGTTGTTCAGCTTCACTCCAGCGGTCGCCGTAAATATCATATTTCCTTTTTTTCTCATCGTTTCCAAGAACGTCGTAGGCTATTTGAATCTCTTTAAAACGGGCCGCTGCCACCTGATTGTTAGGATTGATATCGGGATGAAAGCGTCGAGCTAATTTACGATAGGCCGATCTAATTTCTTTAGTCGAAGCGTTAGCAGTGACCCCAAGTGTTTCGTAATAGTTACTTCCCATCGTTACATTATAACATCTATCTTAATAGTTGCTACTAAACTTGATAATACTATTATCAAGTTTAGGTACACTCATTCTTGGCTAAGTTCATTTTGACTCAGGATTACTCAGGGTAATAACTTCTCTTTGGTACCTTATTGATACATATACTTAGGATTTATATATTTCTCTCAGCAAGGTTTAGGAGAAAGGGTTTAATGGGGTGTGAACTACGTCAACTACAGGTGTTACTGTAATTTTTCCCGTTTTCTTGCACTGACCTATTGTTTTTTCAATATTTAAATAATCTTCAGCTTCCAACAAAATAAAGAAGATATGTTCAGACGGATTAAGGACAAAGAATTTTATTTCAACATTATTTTCTTCTGCGTTTTTCCCAATTTGTTTCCATAGCGCTACCGTTTCGACATCTTCATTAGGAGGCCCGTAACAATTTTCAGCAGAATGCCTGTGGGTAATGTGATAAGTTGCCAATTATTACTCCGGGTCTTTGCTTACTCTTGATTTAAGATGGTGACTTCCAATTTATTTCCTGGAGCCATTGCAATGCGAACTACCTTATCATCCTCAGTTAAAGCTTCTACATACATACCTACGCTTCGCCAGCCTTTTGGGAAGCCAAGGCCTTCATTTTCAAGTGCTTCTAAATAAAAGTAACTCATGGTTAACGGATCCATGTAAAAATCGCTGCTTGTCCAATCGTTTGCGTCTATTTCCCCTTTACGCATCCTTTGTGAAGCAAAAATTGTTATATCTTTGTTGATGTATCTTTCGTCTGCAGAATCTGCCATTTTCTCGCTCCTTGTCGGGTTCAGTCCTAGTTTGCCTCTTTTTATTTGTTTGCGAAACCCTTTTCTACCGCTTCCGTTAAATTAATCATGAGTTTAAGTAGTGTAGATTATTAGCAATAGGTGCGTTGAATGTTGTTGATCGCAAATAAAGTTTTTTCAATACTTTCTCTGTGTGTTGGGATTGGCCTGATTATTTTTGTAATTGGTATTCAAGGTCAATCTATGAATGAGGCAGTAGTACTGGGTCTCTTGTTAATTTTTAATGGAGTTATCAGATTAGTTTTTCAAAAAATGGATATCTGAATAATTCCTACTGAAAGCAGTAATTGCTTTTGTCAATAATGTTCTATCGTTAGTATGGCTTTGAGTTGGAGTTGCGTGAATGTCTAAGGGTCCCATTCTAATACTTTCCTCAGGTGAAGATGATGACTTGGAAACGATTATTTTTGGTGCCCGCTTAGCTTCCCGAACAAAGTCTAAATTAGTGATTATTTATGTTATTGAGGTTGATCTTGTTTTACCTGTCACTGCAGATTTAGATTCTGAGGTTCAACGAGCGGAAGATTTGTTGCGACGTCTAAAAACTGATGCAGATTACAACAACAATCTAATAGATACACAATTGTTGCAAGGTAGGGAAAAAGGTACGGCGCTTGTCGATGAGGCTCTTGCTCAGGATGCAGAGGCAATTGTAGTAAGTGTTAATTATGATCGGCGCTTAGGTGGATTCGATATCAGTGACGATACTCGTTATATACTTGAACATGCTAATTGTGCCGTCTGGCTTGTTAGACAACCTCTCGGAAACAGTTTGGGGGCTTGAAAAAACGTGCGAGTGATAATTATGGGCTGTGGGCGGACTGGTGCAGCGATTGCAGAGGCGTTAGATCTAGATGATCATGTCGTTACGATTATCGATCGTGATGCGAGCCAATTTCGGCGACTAGCACCTGAATTTAACGGGACTCGTATTGTTGCAAATGGAATGGATCAAAAAGATCTAGAGAATGTTGGTATCAGCGAGGCAGATGCTTTTGTTGCGGTGACACAAGGGGACAACCGTAATTATTTTGCCAGTCAATTGGCAAGCGAGATTTATGACGTTGAACATGTTTTGTGCCGTGTCAAAGATCCTCAACGGGAAGTTATTTTTAGGCAACTTGGTATTAAAACTTATAGTCCCACAAGTAGTGGTGCTACTACTATGGTGGCGATGTTACTAGGCGGAAAAGGCTCTTAGTGTGTATTTGATTATTGCAGGTGGCGGAAAGGTAGGATTTTTTCTGGCGCAGGANCTGATTGAAAATAACCATGAAGTTTTGGTGATAGAGAAGGATAGTGCTAGGGCTGAACAATTACATGAGGTGCTTGGCGGTTCAGTTCTTGCGGGAGATGCTTGTGAAGCATCTGTTTTAGAGGGTGCAGGTGTTGGACGCGCTGATTTAATTCTAGCAGTTACGGGTGATGACGAAGATAATTTTGTTGTTTGTGAGATTGCCCGTTTCTATGGCTCGGCTAGACCTATTGCACGAATTAACAATCCGCAAAATGATCTAGTTTTTAAGCGCCGGGGTATTGAGACAACAATTTCTGCAACAGAGGCAATTTTATCGCAAATAGAACAGGAATTACCTGACACTCAATTTATTCCTGTTATGAAGATGCATCATGGGTTGGAACTCGTCGAACTTAAGTTAAATAGTGAGTCACCAGTCATAGGGAATTCTCCTATGGGATTAGCGCTTCCTTCTGAGTCTCATGTAGTTTTAATTATTGACTCAGATGGAATTCCTAAAATCCCATCTGAAGAAATTCATTTAGTTTCGGATGATTCGATTGTTCTAATTACACGGGTAGAAAACCGTTCACTTGTTCGACAATTGATTATTGGTAGTTCTCAAGATCTGGATACTTAGTAGAATACTTCGTATATGGCAGCCAATAGTCAGGCGTTCACAGTTGCTTACTTGGGTCCTCCAGGCACCTTTGGAGAGGAGGCTGCTCTTCTTGCGGTACAAGATGCAGTACAGCTCCCGTGCCCTTCACACACGTCTGTTGCCGCAAAAGTTGATGCTGGTGAGGCCGATATTGGAATCCTAGCCATTGAAAACCTTATTACTGGTTCGGTTGCCGAAACACTAGATATTCTTGTTGATGAAACTAGTCTAAGTATCCAAAAGGAAATATTGTTGCGAATAGAGCACAATTTAATTGCTAAAACCCGCTTAGAACTTTCCGAAATCGAATTGGTATACAGCCACCCTCAGGCTTTAGCCCAATGCCGACATTTTCTTGAGGAAAATGGGTTAAGTGCTTTTATTGAACCAGCACTTTCGACAACACATGCAGTTGAATTAGTCATGAATAGCCAATTGAAAGCTGGTGCAATTGCCAACTATCGTGCTGCTACCCGCTATGGGGGTGAGGTTCTAGCAAGTTCGATCCAAGATACTAGCAATAACGTCACGCGTTTTATTGTTCTAGGGGATAAGGAAACCTCTCCTTCTGGGGATGATCGCACTTCTATTGCACTTTGGTTTGATGCTGATAGGCCTGGTTTACTTACAGCAGTACTTACTGAATTTTCTGGCAGGGGTATTAATTGTATGAAGCTTGAAAGCAGGCCAACTCGTGCAAACTTAGGCGAATATGTGTTTCTGATTGATTTTGAGGGACACATACAAGAGGAACGATGCAGTAAAGCGTTAACTGAAATTTCAAAGTTGGCTTCACGGATAAAAATTTTTGGCAGTTATCCAAAAGGCACTTTAGGTGATTGATTTTTAGATCTTATGAATGAGATTGTTTTGCTTATAAAGGCACGTCTATGACAGGATCTAGTGCGAACTAGTAGATGAAATGAAAAATATAGAAGTTAATGCCCTAAGTAAAAATTTTAAAGATCTTACTGCAGTTGATAAAGTTTCTTTCGACGTTAATAAGTCTGAAATTTTTGGATTTCTTGGTCCTAACGGTGCTGGAAAAACAACCACCATATCTATGCTATGCACGTTGCTTAAACCAAGTACAGGGACTGCACTTGTTGGAGGCTACGATATTATTTCGGATCCGGGGAATGTTCGAAGAGAGATTGGGATTGTTTTTCAAGATACAACATTAGATGAGCGTCTTACTGCTCGTGAAAATCTTACATTTCATGGTGAATTATACGGTATGCCCCGTGCTGAAATTGGAGAGCGTGCCGATGCTCTTTTGGCCCGTGTTGGCCTTACTGCACGCGCAGGTGATCCTGTAGCTGTATTTTCTGGAGGTATGCGTAGGCGACTCGAACTTGCTCGTGGTTTGATGCATAAGCCGGCGGTGTTGTTTCTTGATGAACCTACAATAGGGCTTGATCCTCAATCGAGGCGTAACTTGTGGGATTATGCTCGATCGTTAAGGGATAGCGAGGGAGTTACAATTTTTCTGAGTACACACTATATGGATGAAGCGGAAGCTTGTGATCGGATAGCTGTAATAGACTACGGTGAAATTATTGCTCTTGATACTCCTGCTGCACATAAATCTGCTCTCGGTGGTGACGTTGTGTCGGTAACAGGTCCTGATCTTGAAGTATTATCAAGTGAAATTGCGCAGACTTTCGATATTGATCCAAGAATCGAAAATGAAAAGGTTGAGTTTAATATCCAACAGGGAGCTAATTTTATCCCAACATTATTGGATAAATTGGAGCAATCTGTGGATTCAGTTTCACTACGAAACCCTACTTTAGATGATGTTTTTGTTTCTCTTACTGGGCATCAAATACGTGATGGTGATATAAGTACCACGGAAAAGATGCGTAACGTTCAGCGAACAGGATTTGGGAGAAGACACTGATGGATATTCCTTTACTAGGGAAAAATGCTCGGGTATCTGATAAAAAGATAGCAGGACTGCATTTCTTGAATGTTGTGCGAGTGGTGTGGTTGCGTGAGATCTTAATTTATTTCCGTGACCGTCCTCGAGTAATTTCAGCGTTTATGATGCCGATAGTGATGCTAATTCTTTTTGGGGAAGGCCTTGGAGGCATTATAGAGCTACCAGGAATTAGTTATCGCCAGTTTATTTTCCCTGGCATGGTTGCCATGATCGTGCTAATGAATTCTATTTTTGCTGGTGTCACCATAGTTACAGATCGTCAGTTTGGATTTCTTCGGGAAATGTTGGTCGCACCAGTTAGTCGTACGGCAATAGCTGTGGCAAAAATATTTGGTGGTGCAACTATTGCGCTTATTAATGGAGTAGTTTTGTTCGCCTTTGCCCCTTTAATGGGTATAGATATTTCCTTTTTGATTGTTGTGAAATTAATGGGATTGATACTTCTCGTTGGCTTCATGCTGACTGGTATAGGTGTTTCTATTGGTTCGAGATTACGCACGCCTGAAAGTTTTCAAATGCTTTCACAAGCGATTATTTTCCCTGCAATGTTTCTGTCTGGTGTCTTTTTTCCGGTTAACAACACGGCTAAATGGCTAGACTTTTTTGTGCAATTTAATCCTATTACTTATGCCGTTGCTCCAATACGTGAAATAGGGCTTGGAAATGAGTTGGAAAAGGTCTCACCTGAAGTTGCTGCTAGTTTGATAAATATCCAAGCTTTTGGACATACTTTTACGATACTTGAAGAGCTTGGTGTTGTTGTTGGTTTTAGTCTTCTTATGCTTTGGTTTGCAGTTCGTGGAGTGCGTAACGCAAGTTAGAATTTCTGCTTGCCTGCTAAGACTATTTTCTTGAAAGATATGCTTCAAGTTGTTTCGCTTCTGCTAGTTTTTTTTCTGCAAATAGTTGCCTTTGTAGCTCATTTTCGTCGCACATTTCTAGTACACGCTTATTAAGTTCTTTAGGTTGCGCTAGAAGTTTTTGTGCTTCTGTTTCCAATTGTGTGATTCTGTTCACCAGTTGTTTGCGTATTTTTGCAACCTCCTCTTTTTTTGCTGCTGTTGCTTCTTGTAGTGGTCGAAGTGCATGTCTCCACGTAGCAGCAGCCTTTACTTTTGCTTCTAGCTCAGACACTTCCTTTTCAAGGGTAATGAGGTTTTTTAAAAGGCTGTTTTCATGTGCTTCTGGTTCAAGCGACGTATTTTTCATTTAAGTTTTTATCGTAATTCCCGGAAGAATTTCCGTATATCTTCAATAAAAAGTTCTGGTTCTTCTGCAGGACCAAAATGTCCTCCCCTAGGATGTTCTGTCCAATGTATGAGGTTTGAATTTTCTTCAACCATTTTTTTGGGAGTATAAACGAGATCTTTCGGAGAAACCGCGATGCCCAAAGGTGTTTTTCTCGCTAGTGTAGGGTTTTTTGGAGGATCAATTTTTGCTCGAAATGTATGCCAATACCATCGTGCACTTGTAAAAAAACTGTCCGTGAGCCAGTAAATGCTTACTAGGTCCATTAAAAATTTTCTCGAAAAAGATTCTTCAATGTTGCCGTTATTGTCACTCCAATTTCGTCGACGTTCTAATAGCCATGCTGCTAAGCCTACTGGCGAATCATGAAGTGCATAGGCAAGTGTTTGAGGGTCGTTTGTGTGTACTGCGACATGAGATAATGCGCTTGCCCAGCGGGTTTCCAAATGCTCGTACCAATCTGTTTCCTCCGGAGCAAAGTCTTCCTTATTTAGCCTACTGGTGGGGCCATTTATGAGAGGTAGGAGTGTTTCGAGGGTACTTGGAGGAGCAGAATCCGGCTTTTGTTCAGGGCTTCTTCTTGCCCCCGATGCCATTGTTAAATAAACACCAATGACATGTTCAGGGTGTCGTTGCCCTAATTGCTGTGCAATCATGGCGCCAAAGTCACCACCTCCTACGGCATATCTTTCATAACCTAGCTCCTGACTCATTAAACGATGCCATATATCTGTAGTCATAACCGCCTGAACACCATCAGTAGTAAGTGGTGTTGAAAAGCCGAAACCAGGTAGAGATGGAACTATAACGTCAAAAGCATCGTTGGCATTGCCGCCAAAAGCAGAAGGGTTTGTAAGGGGGCGAATGACTTTCTCATAGTCCCAGAATGTCCAAGGCCAACCATGCGAAAGAATTAAGGGCATAGGGTTAGTTCCCTCGCCACGCTCGTATATGAAATGTATGGGTAGGTCCTCAATTGTGGTTGTGTAATTTGCAAAACTATTAATTTCGTTTTCTGTTGCACTCCAGTCATAGTCAATCCAGGACTGGATAAAGGATTCTAGATAGTCACGGTTTGTTCCATACCGCCAATCTGAATTGTTAAAATCAGGAGCCAATTTGGCATTTTTTAACCTAGAGCGTAAGTCTTCAATTTTTTCCTCAGATATTTTTATTGTAAGAGGTTCAATAGCCATGATTTTCCTTCCTTTCTGATATACACAATTATGTAGTTCGGAGTGCTTCCGTAGGTGCTAGGCTTGCCGCTCTTAAAGATGGGTATAGGCCCGCTAACACTCCAAGTAATAATGCAACAACTATTCCACCATATATAGCTAAAGCCGGTATAACAATTTCCCATCCTTGGATGGTCGCGTATATAGCTG
>JAKUNN010000024.1 GCA_022451885.1 Dehalococcoidia bacterium
TTATTTCGGCGACTTAATGTTGAAGCCCATATTTTAATTTGTTGTAACAATAGTTGATATGAAAGGTACTGTACTCGTAGCGATTCTCTTAATTGGTGCAGCCGCATTGGTGCTGTCTTTTCAATGTATCAACAAACTGAGTTAATTGTTTGCATGATGTTTTAGAAGAGGCAAAGGAATTGGTTCTCCTGTTTGTGGTTCTTCCAAGATAAGCATAGAAGTACCAAACACTTTTTCTAGAATTTCTCTTTCCAATACGTCTTTGGGTGCTCCATCAAAAGCAACAAAACCGTTATCAAGTCCAATAATCCTTTGGGCAAAACGTCCTGCAAGTGTGAGGTCATGTAGCACCACTATAATTGTGATGCCATTATCTCTGTTCAATTCTTCTAACAAGGAAAGGATTTTAACTTGATGCCCTAAATCTAAAAAGTTGGTTGGTTCATCAAGTATTAAGATGTGGGGTTCTTGTGCAAGAGTGAGTGCTATCCACGCACGTTGTCGTTCCCCTTCAGATAATTTTGTTAATCTTCGCTTTGCAAAATGCTTTATGTTAGCTGCTTCCATTGCTTTATCAACGGCCTCACGATCTTTCATGTTCTGTTGTTTAAAGAGACTTTGATGCGGATGTCGACCACGCCAAACTAATTCTTCTACAGTCAGATCAAGCTGAAGTTCTTCTCTTTGCGTTAGAACGGCTATTTGGCGGGCTAAATTTTTCCGACTGATACTTTTTATATTTTTTCCATTGAGTAGAACCTGCCCCTCGTCGAGTTGTTTTAATCCACTTAACCCTTGCAAAAGTGTAGTTTTTCCGCTGCCATTAGAACCGACTATTGCTGTTAGTTCGCCTCCGGCGAACTCTAGATTAATTTCATTTAAAACTGTGCGACCTTCATATTTCATTGTGAGGTGTTCGATTTTTAGATGAGGACTCATATGCGGTACCTCACCAAATAAAGTAAAAATGGGGCACCAATTCCTGCCGTGATAATCCCCATAGGTAATTCTGACGGTGCGATGATAATCCTCGCTATGAGATCGGCAAAACTTACTAATATAGCGCCTAATAGAGCTGCAGCAGGAATTCTTAATCGGTGGTCATTTCCTACCAGGATTCTTGCAATATGAGGACAGACAAGTCCGACAAAACTAACAATTCCAGCTGTTGAAACTGCGGCAGCTGTTAGGACACTTGCAATTAGCAAAGCTCCACCACGGGTCCTATTTATCAGAACACCAAGCGAAGAGGCCTGTTCGTCGCCCAACATCAAAATATTTAGTCGCGTGCCAAAAAATGTAGCTGCCACTAATCCAAAAATTGCGTAAGGCAATAATCCATACAGCTCTTTCCATCCAACTCCATAAAAACCACCAGCCAGAAAGCCAAGGCTTTGTTGTACAAATAATTGAGATGTTGCAAGTAAAGCCACAATGATTGCCCCAAAGAAGGCTGCGAGAGCTACACCTGCTAATGCAAGTCTTACTGGTGATGTACTTCCTTGATATGAAAATGTATAGATAATTCCTGCACCAAGAAGACTACCTCCGACGGAACTTAATGCAATTGCCCACTGAGGGGTAAATGAGGATACAAATGTGGCTATCGCACAGCCTAATCCTGCGGCAGATGTGATTCCAAGAATTGTAGGATCGGCCAAGGAGTTTCGCGTAACGCCTTGTAATAGGACTCCTGCAACGGCTAGGCACGATCCTGCAATAGCTGCATCTAAAAACCGGGGTAGTCGTATATCCCACACAATACTGCGGGCAAACATACTTTCAGAAGAAGTTAGGCCTGAAACTACCTCAGAAAGGCTTAGGTTTAATGAACCAAAGATTAATGAAAACAGTAAGACAGCTGCTAAAGTGATTATTCCACTCAGCGCAAACAGCACTCTGATGTTCCGGAAAGATCCTTGGAACATGGGGTTCAGTTCCAGTTAATTCCTTTTAAATTAATAACTAGTGACATACCGTTTCGCTCCTACTAGTTCGTCTTATTTTCCCTTTACAATTTAGATGAGCTTACTGCGCATCGTCTCCAACTGAATTCAGTAGCTCTACCAAGTAGTCAAAAGCCAATTGTACTCGTGGCCCTGGTGATTGTAAGAATAATTCGACATCAAGCTCAAAAACATTTTTAGTTTTCAGGGCATCCAAGCTTGAAAAACCTGGGTACATACCGAGCATGCCGCTTAAAAGTGGCGCAGGAGGAGCACCTGGTGAAATCACGAGTATCAAAGGTGGGTTCATCTCTAGTGCAACCTCTGGCGCAAGTAATCCAAATCCAGGAATAGATGAATCGGGGAGATCGGCTGCTAAATTCGTTAAGCCTACTTGTGTTAAGAGATCGCCTACATATCCGGTATTATTAGCTGCATATAACCGGCGTTCTCGGTCTCCAACAATAACCATTGTGGACAGATTTTTTTCTGATATGAGTTGATATGCGTTTTCTTGAGAGGCTTTAATTTCTCCGATTAAGGTGCTAACGGTTTCTTGGGTACCTAAGATGGAACCTAGCAATTCAAGTCCTGCATAGACATCGTCTAAGCTAGCTGCTCCTGCATATACTGCAGGTACACCAATCATTTCTGCCATTTCCAGCATCTCTGGCCCGAAGTGTATTGTCGAATCCAATATTATGAGGTCTGGCTGAAGAGCAATAATAGCTTCTTGGCTTGGACTATAGGCAGTACCCACTTCAGCGGCGGTAAGTGCTTCTTCAGGGTGGGTTGCAGTGCTTGGTCTACCAGCCACTGTTCCACCGGCTGCGTATACAAATTCTACTGCTGTTGGACTTAATGCCACGATTACTTTGGGTTCGACTGGTATCATGACGGTTCGACCTGTCACATCAACTACTTCATGCATTGGAACAGCAACTTTTGTTGGCGCTGCTGTTGCTGTTTCTGTTGGCGCCGCTGTTGCTGTCGCTGTCGCTGTTGCTGTCGCTGTTTCTGTTGCCGCTGCTGTTGCGGCTGCTGTTGCTGTTTCTGTTATAGGCGAGGGGGAGGTTTCGCTATCTGAACATGCTGTTAAAAGCGAAATAGTAAGGGTGAATCCACCAAATAAAATTAAAAACCTTCCAAAAACTCTCATTTCTACCAATTCTCCTGTTTTTTTATTATTTGACAGGTTTTGAATTTAACTCTCTATTAGTACTCGGTCAAATATCTGTTTTTTTGTTTGTTATTATTGGTGAGCAAGTTAAATATAAAATCTGAAGGCAGCTATGACACAACATTTTCCAGGATCAGAGTTCCCCAATATTCCGGGGGATCCTCTTGTACTTGAACCGTTACAAAAAGCTCTTCTTGCAATGACTTATGGAGTGCATATCATCGGTTCGACTAGTGGTGGGAATGAGCACAATCTGATGATCGCTGATTGGGTTATGCAAGTGTCTTTTCAACCACGTTTAGTTGCTGTTTCTATTGAAAACGATGCTAGAACCTTACGATTTGTGGAGCAGACGAAGGGATTTACGGTGAATTTATTACATCAGTTAGATGGCATGGAATTGGCGCGTGCAGTTGTTATGCCTAGTGAGAGCAAAAAAATTAAAGGACGTTCAGCATCTTTTTCCGAAGAGGTTCACGATAAACTTGATGGATTGGCACATTCTTTCGCCAAGAATGGTTCTCCTATACTAGAAAACGCACTTGCGTGGTATGCGTGCGATGTTCGACAGNTAATCCCTACAGGCGATCATACCCTTGTCATAGGGGAGGCAAATGAGGGTGCTCTTTTACGTAGTGGTGATGCACTAACAGAGAAAGAGCTCGGTTGGGAGTATGGAGGATAAGTTAATTCATTTATCTGGTACTCTTCACTTGTGAATAATTTTTCAATCGAGGAATATCCCGATTTACGTGACCCTATAGGCTTGGTTGCATTTACTGGCTGGAACGATGCAGCAAATTCTGCTTCGAATGCAGCACATTTTATTACGAAAAGCCTACATGCTCGTCGATTTGCCTCGCTAGTAGAAGAGCCTTTCTATGATTTCACTAAAACTGCCCCTGAGGTAACCGTGTCTCCTGTAGGTGAGCGAAATTTAAGTTGGCCTAATCCAGAGTTTTTCTTCGTGCACCAAACCGAACTAGAAAGGGATTTGGTAATTGCGATTGCTGCTGAACCAGATTTTCGATGGAGGACTTTTTCTCAGAGCTACGTGGAAATGTTCGAATCCTTGAATGTTTCTTTGGTTATTTCAATGGGTGCTTTGCTTGCAGAAAGCAGCCATCGTCGTCCGATCCATGTGGTAGGTAGTTCTGCGGATCCTGATATTGAACAGCGTCTTCAATTTCGGCGTTCATCTTATGAAGGTCCAACAGGCATTCTTGGGGTATTGAATTCTGCATTGCAACAGGCGGATGTTCCAGCGATTAGCTTATGGGCATCCGTCCCACATTACATTACAGAGACCTGCCCACCCGCAACTCTGGCACTTCTTGAAAAACTTGAGAGTATCGCTGATGTTCACCTAGATACTAATGAAATAAGCAGTGCATGTGATCAATTTTATGAATCAACGGATGCAACGCTTAATGCAGATCCTACTTTGCGAGAATATGTTCGGCTGATTGAAGAGGCTACGAATGAGTATCCTAACATTGATGGTTCCGAAGTAGAAAAATCACTTGATCCAGGGGAGGTTTTAAATGATGTGGAAGAATTTTTTCGAGACCAACAGGATCGTTCGTAACACAATGTGGCTTGCGCGCATTGTAAACTGTGCATGTGCCTAATTTGCATTCACCTAAGGAAGATACCTTTGCAATTATTTCAGATCTCGTTCCTACAGGTGACCAGCCTCAAGCAATAGATGAATTAACAGCAGGGTTACTACGAGGAGAAAAGTATCAAACGCTGTTAGGAGCAACAGGTTCCGGAAAAACTTTCACGATTGCAAATGTTATCGCTGAAGTACAGCGGCCGACCCTTGTTCTCGCACATAATAAGACATTAGCTGCTCAGCTTTGTTCGGAATTAAAAGATTTTTTTCCTAATAATGCCGTTGAGTATTTTGTCTCATACTATGATTATTATCAGCCAGAAGCCTACTTGCCGCGTACAGATACGTATATCGCAAAAGATGCTGATAGAAATGATGAAATAGATAAATTAAGACACGCGGCTACTCGTTCTTTGTTGACACGACGCGATGTAATAATTGTTGCCAGTGTTTCTTGTATCTATGGGTTGGGAAGGCCAGAAGATTATGCTGAGTTTGTGCTCAATTTTGCAGTTGGTAAAGAGATGCATCGACGGGATATTTTAATGCGAATGGTCGATATGCATTATGAAAGAAATGATCAGACTGTAGACCGTGGAAGGTTTCGATTTAGAGGTGATTCACTTACGATCCTCCCATCTTATGAGGATTTGGCTGTACGAATTGATTTTTGGGGTGATGAAGTAGAGCGTATTTCTGAACTTGATCCATTAACAGGGGAAATCCTTTCTGAAAAAGAAGAGATTGCAATTTTTCCTGCTCAGCATTTCGTAACAAGTCGTGACCGCGTGACCGAAGCAATTAGTTCTATTGAGATTGAACTAAACCTCCAACTTGACTTGTTACGTGAACAGGGAAAAATTCTAGAAGCTGCACGTTTGGAAGAAAGGACACGATACGATCTTGAAACTATTCGTGAAACAGGATATTGCGCAGGTGTAGAGAACTACTCGCGTCATTTGCAGTCGCGTCCAGCTGGAAGTACACCCTGGTGTTTACTTGATTATTTTTCTGATGATTGGCTAACTATTGTCGATGAATCTCACATAACACTCCCGCAAGTAAAAGGGCAATTTTTTGGTGATCGATCCCGAAAAACGACTTTAGTGGATCATGGGTTTCGGTTACCTAGTGCAATAGATAACCGACCATTAACATTTGATGAATTTGATAGGCATATCAAGCAGGCTATTTTCGTCAGTGCAACACCATCAGATTTTGAAATTGAACATTCTTCACAAGTTGTGCAGCAAGTTATTCGGCCGACTGGTATTCTCGATCCACTTATCGAAGTTCGTAAAACTGAACACCAAATAGATGATTTAATAAATGAAATTCGTGCAACAGTAAATAATGGACAGCGAGTATTATGTACTACCTTAACAAAGAAAATGGCTGAAGATCTTGCTGACTACTTGATAGAAGTAGGCATAAAAACACATTATTTACATTCAGAAATTGAAACTTTAGATCGCGTTGAGATTTTGCGAGATTTGAGGCTTGGTGTTTACGATGTTTTGGTAGGGATTAATCTTTTACGTGAAGGTTTAGATCTTCCTGAGGTCTCACTCGTAGCTATTTTAGATGCGGATAAAGAGGGTTATTTGCGTTCAAGCCGTTCCCTGATTCAAACGATAGGTAGAGCAGCCAGACATGAACAAGGTCGTGTAATTATGTATGC
>JAKUNN010000025.1 GCA_022451885.1 Dehalococcoidia bacterium
TGGTAAGTCAGAGGCGTCAATTTTATAAACCCTATTACTATACTGACATGAAGAACTTTCAATATCATCATAACAACGCCATTCATTCTCAGCGATGTAGAGATTACCACCAATAGCAACAATTCCTTCAAATTCGCTAGATGGCATGGCAGTAGTTGACGATGCAACATAAGTATTTGGATCAATTTTTATTAAAGAATCATTATCCCAACCGCCATCTTTAATAGCCCACCAAGCTGCATTAGTTGAATCATAAGTTAAACCTTTAAGCTTAATGTCGCTAGGCAAGTCAAATGCTTTACTTGGATTTGCCGAACCAAAGTTAGGAATCGATGAAGAATCAGAACCACCAGCAACTGTAATAGCAAAAGACTGTGTAAATTCTGGGAATTCTGTGAGTGTTGAAGTCGCAATCGTTAAACTAGGTATGTCCCAACCCCAGTCTGAAGCTCCACCAACTGAAGTTGACGCAGTTGTATCTGGTAAAGAAGGCATCCAACTAGGAGCATTACTAGGAACAGTTATTTGAGGAACACTAAATGTACTAGTAGCATCAGGTAAAGCCGTACCAGCAACTTGACCAACAGTAGGAATAGTACCTACTAAATCAGTGTCAGGGAATTTAGTTCCAACAGCATCCGTAGCAACAGCAGGTGTTGGAATATCCCAATATATGTCTTTTTGTTGTGATGAATTAGATATAAGAGTAAATGAAGGGGCAGGATCTAAGTTAACAGGAGGAGTCCATTTAACTATAAACTCGATTGAACCTCCAGAACCACCAGCAGTAAAATCTCCTGCAAGCGGTAAAGTTCCAGGCAATGTATTAGGAAGAGTGCTTGGAAGAGTACTGGGGAGAGTACTTCCTGTCATTCCTGTATGAGTTACTTTAACTTGGATGTCACCCTTAACATTGGAATTCGAGATATCTACAAAAGCACCAGACGTGTCCGAAAGCGGAAGCACAGTACTCATACCTTGCTCTCCAGCAGTGTTTTGCAATGTAACATCTTTAACTGAAACAGTCTCATCTGCTGTCAGGTTAAGAGTACCAGTAATCCAAATAGTATCACCCAAATAATAGGTAGAAGCATCTGCAGAAACAGATACATCACTATTAGAAGTGAGTCCAAATGCTGTACCATTATGCGAAATTACACCCAGAATAATTAATCCTGCGATAATTGCACCCGTGTAAAGTACAGAAAACCTTGACCGTAAATTAAATTTCAAAGCACTCATAAATTATCTCCCCAAATCTACCGTGTTTATTGTTAACCTAAAAATTTTCATTTTATTCATTTATTGTTCTCTTTAAACGTAAGACAATACGACCAACACGAGTGTCAGACGTAACCTCATACGTTAAATTCAAAGCTATAAAAGTATCGAAAAGCGTAAATGCCCCCTTTAATACTTTATTTGTTCTACGAAATCTTACCTTGTTTTATAAACTTTTGTCAAGCAAATAAAGCTTAGTTTTACACGCTTATTTTAATAAAAAATATTATAGAGAAATAACATGCGCTCTGATGGATTTGCCTATAGTGCTTTAACCAATGAATAAAGTAGTTCTTAATAATTTAAAAGTACATTGAAAGTGGAACAAGTCCTCGGTCTATTAGTACCGCTTAGCTTAATTTCTTACAAAACTTACACATGCGGCCTATCAACCCCATAGTCTATGGGGAACCTTACTCCTGACCGAAGTCAGGATGGGAGATCTTATCTTGGGTTCGGCTTCGTGCTTAGATGCTTTCAGCTCTTATCACATCCGTACTTAGCTACCCGGCGGTGCTCCTGGCGGAACAACCGGTACACCATAGGTACGTCCTTCCCGGTCCTCTCGTACTAAGGAAAGCTTCCCTCAAATCTCCTACGCCCACAGCGGATTGAGACCGAACTGTCTCACGACGTTCTGAACCCAGCTCGCGTGCCGCTTTTACCGGCGAACAGACGGACCCTTGGGACCTTCTACAGCCCCAGGATGCGGCGAGCCGACATCGAGGTGCCAAACACCGCCGTCGATGTGAACTCTTGGGCGGTATAAGCCTGTTATCCCCGGGGTAGCTTTTATCCGTTAAGCCACGGCCCTTCCATACGGTACCGTGGGATCACTTTGCCCGACTTTCGTCCCTGCTCGACTTGTAAGTCTCACAGTCAAGCTCCCTTATGCCAATGCACTCTACAGGTGATTTCCATCCACCTTGAGGGAACCTTTGGACGCCTCCGTTACTCTTTAGGAGGCGGCCGCCCCAGTCAAACTGCCCACCTGGCAGGGTCCTCTAATTATATAAAGTTAGAATCAAATCAATAGAAGAGCGGTATTTCAAGGTCGACTCCAGCCCAACTGGCGTTGAACCTTCACTGTCTCCCGCCTATCCTACACAACCATAAACCCGACTCACTGCCAAGCTACAGTAAAGCTCCACGGGGTCTTTTTGTCCTGCTGCGGGTAGCCAGCATCTTTACTGGCCATGCAATTTCACCGTGTACCTCGTTGAGACAACGCTCAGGTCGTTATGCCATTCGTGCGGGTCGGAACTTACCCGACAAGGGATTTCGCTACCTTAGGACCGTTATAGTTACGGCCGCCGTTCACCGGGGCTTCAATTCAAAGCTTGCACTTATTCTCTTAACCTTCCGGCACCGGGCAGGCGTCAGGCCCTATACATCGTTTTACAACTTAGCAGAGCCCTATGTTTTTGATAAACAGTCGCTATCCCCAATTTTGTGTCACCTTCTGTTGATTGCTCAACAAAAGGTCATCCTTCTTCCGAAGTTACGGATGCAATTTGCCGAGTTCCTTCAACACCATTCTCTCAAGCGCCTTAGTATCTTCTACCTGTCCACCTGTGTTGGTTTGGGGTACGGTTAACGCTCTGGGGCTATTTCCTGGAAATTCCTCATTGCACAAACAATCCAATAAGCTTGTACAAAATTAAAACTTCGTCACCACCAGATAGTTCAGGAATATTAACCTGATTCCCATCGACTACGGCTTTCGCCCTCGCCTTAGGGGCCGACTAACCCTGCGCGGATTAACCTTGCGCAGGAAACCTTGGACTTTCGGCGACAGAGTTTCTCACTCTGTTTATCGCTACTCATGTCAGCATTCTCACTTCCGATATCTCCAATAATTTTTACAAATTATCTTCACAGACTTACGGAACGCTCCGCTACCAGTAGTATTTTGCGAACAAAATACTAATCCACAGCTTCGGTGAATAACTTAGCCCCGTTACATCTTTGGCGCAAAATTGCTTAACTAGACCAGTGAGCTGTTACGCTTTCTTTAAAGGGTGGCTGCTTCTAAGCCAACCTCCTGGCTGTCTTGGCTACTTTACATCCTTTTACACTTAGTTATTACTTGGGGACCTTAGCTTGTGATCTGGGCTGTTTCCCTTTCGACTATGGACCTTAGCACCCACAGTCTGTCTGCCAGACTATACTTAACGGTATTCGGAGTTTGGTTAGGTTTGGTAGGTTTTGCAACCCCCTAGCCCATCCAGTGCTCTACCCCCGTTAGTAAACATTTGACGCTCTACCTAAATAGATTTCGCGGAGAACCAGCTATTTCCGAGTTTGATTAGCCTTTCACTCCTAGCCACAAGTCATCACCTAATTTTTCAACATTAGTGTGTTCGGTCCTCCAGTAAATATTACTTTACCTTCAACCTGCCCATGGCTAGATCACTCGGTTTCGGGTCTAATTCAAATAACTAATTTGCTCTTTCGAACTCGCTTTCGCTACGCCTACACCTAACGGTTTAAGCTTGCTATCTAAATTAACTCGCTGACCCATTATACAAAAGGTACGCCGTCAGAGGATAAACCTCCTTCGACTGCTTGTAAGCATACAATTTCAGATCTATTTCACTCCCCTCATGGGGGTATTTTTCACCTTTCCCTCACGGTACTTGTTCACTATCGGTCATTGAGAAGTACTTAGGCTTAGAGGGTGGTCCCCCTAAATTCAGACAAGATTTCACGTGTCCCGTCCTACTCGAGAACTAAAACTCTTTTTACTCATACTGGACTATCACCATCTATGGTATACCTTTCCAGGTATTTCTGATTATTAAGCTTTAGTTACTGGCCTGGTCCGCGTTCGCTCGCCGCTACTAGCAGAGTATCTTTTGATATCCTTTCCTCTAGTTACTGAGATGTTTCAGTTCACCAGGTTTGCTTTTTACACCTATGTATTCAATGTAAAATACTTCAAAATGAAGTGGGTTGCCCCATTCGGAAATCCACGGATCAAAGGGTGTTGGCGCCTACCCGTGGCTTATCGCAGCCTGCTACGTCCTTCATCGCCTCTCAATGCCAAGGCATCCATCATATGCTCTTAGACACTTGATTTTTTAAACATGCAGAAAAAAAATTCGCATATTAATTAAAATTGATATTCTCATTTTTTATTATCAATTAATTTGTTGGTTA
>JAKUNN010000026.1 GCA_022451885.1 Dehalococcoidia bacterium
CGCAGTACCGCCATGATACGAGTACCGACGGCTGATCACCTTAAACGCCCCTCCTTTGCCAATAAGCTGTGAGTACTTCTTAGCCATCTTCACAGCAGTCTCTACAGCTTCGGATCCTCCGGAAACAAAGAATGATCTAGCTCCATGATCGGGATAAAGATCTGCCACTTTGCCAGCCAACTCAATCTGAGGAATGGTGGCAGAATTAGCAGGAGGCGAATCAATTGCTGTCATTTGTGCATAAACGGCGTCAGCAATTTCAGTTCGCCCATATCCAGCGGATTTGTACCAAAGACCAGACATCGCATCCAAGTGCCGCTGACCATCCAAAGTTTCGACCCAAACACCCTCTCCCTTTACATACACCTTTAAATTGCCGCGCCAATCATTAATTTGAGCAGCGTGCATAAACATATGATCGCCAGCCATTTGCTGAAGTTCTTCGATCCGTTCACCAGTTGTGGTTTCAGGACTTGTATTCAACGTCATTAATGTCTCCGTTACACGTCAGAATAATAAGATCATCGCTTTGAAACGATAACCTAATTCTATGATCCAATTTACAGTTGGTCTATGGATATACGCAATTTACACAATGCTATAATTCAAGTCGTGTGAAATCACAGTCAAAGATGATCAAAAGCTTCCTCTCTAGATCCAGAATATAGCAGGGAGATTTATGGTGTTTACCGCGAAAATTAGGCTCAGTTTAATAACCCTTGGATAGATTAATCCAAGGTGTTTTTTTGTTGAATAAAGTCGAGAAAAATTAATATCGCCAACACGTTTTATCAGGAATCTTAATCACGCTAGAAAGCACAAGCAAATGGCTCTTGTACGACCAAGATTTTCAAAAACCGAACTGACCGATATCAATGAACGACTCGAAGCAGTCACCACAAAAGACGTGTTGAATTGGGTTGAACTTACATTCGGAAGATCCGCTGCGCAAATTTCAAGCTTTGGACTTGAAGACCAAGCCCTTTTTCACATCTACTGGACCGTAACAAAAGATGCGCGGTTGATAACCCTGGACACATTGAGATTGCCAACTGAAACATACTCATTATTCGACCAAACAAAATTACGCTATGGCGTGGATGTGGAATTTTTCTACCCACAATTAAATTCGGTATCCGAAATGGTAAAAGAACACGGCAACAATCTTTTCTACAAAGGACGCTATAACCGTGAACTATGTTGCGGAGTCAGAAAAGTAGAGCCACTTGGACGGGCGCTATCCGATTTAGGGGCATGGATCACCGGGTTACGACGCGATCAAGGCATGGATCGCGGTTCAATAAACATAGTTGAATGGGACCAGGCTCATAACAATTACAAGGTTAACCCTCTCGCCAACTGGAAGTTCGATGAGGTGCGCGATTTCATTGACGCAAACGACATACCCTATAACGAACTACACGACAAAGGGTATCCGAGTTTGGGTTGCGCACCATGTACTCGAGCCATCACACCAGGCGAAGATATACGTGCAGGTCGATGGTGGTGGGAAACGGATTCCAATGCAAAAGAGTGTGGAATACACATCGTCGAACCTGCAAAACGCTAACTCACAAATAGGTCGGGTCAAACCTCTGCGACCTTGAATCCCACTTGCCAAAACGTAACTGAAAAAAACGGGCAGCATAACTCTGTGATATCTAAGCGACAACAGACGTAAAATTTCCGAAAAAGATCGATTTACTGGGTACTAATGTTCGCTTTAATCTAATTTGATCACACGAGTTGGATTAGGCCGGTCGTAGACGAATTTCCGATGAAATGTTGTAGCCAAGCACGGCAAGTTCATCCCCAACCGATAGGGTTACCACTCCACGATAAGGCGCAACATCTGAAATCACNACTTCAACCCCTGGAAGAATTCCATTTTCATGCAGGTATGCAACTAATTTCGCGTCGTCCTCAGGAATTCGATCGACAATCATCACCTTGCCTATTTTTGCTTTATCCAAAGTCACAACGTTCCGAGGTTCTTTATACCCATTGCCCGGAATTGGCTGCCCGAACGGATCGGTCTTCGGCTGTCCAAGCCGATCTTGAATACGTTTTTCAAGCGTTTCAGAAAGTGCATGCTCAAGCATATGGGCTTCAGCATCAACTTCATGTAGGGGAACATCGAGTAGATCAACCACCAACCGAGCAGCTAAGCGATGTTTACGGATCATGGATTCAGCTAATTGCCGACCTATCGGAGTCAAATCGATTTGACGAGTATCACTGAGACGGATTAAATTCTCTTTCT
>JAKUNN010000027.1 GCA_022451885.1 Dehalococcoidia bacterium
AAAAGCAGCGCCTACTCCTTTAGGATCAACCGCGCCTCTACCTGTTATAGGTCCTCCAGTATCATTTAATTCAGCTGCAAGTTCTTTAAAGGTAAACTTCAAGTCTGATTTACTGGTTGATTTTATGATTCCGTCTTCCATTGTAAGGGAGCTAGAGTCTTCTCCCCAGATTAAAGCTGCTCTTTCAATCATTTGAGCTTTCACATCTTTAGCTGCTTCAATCGCCGCCCATCCAGTTGCAAATGTGGTTCGACTTCCACCAGTCCCAAATGTGAAACCAATCGAATCTGTGTCAACTACAGATGGATATACGTCTTCAGCAGAAATACCAAGGATTTCAGCTGCCTGCATTGCAATTCCTGTTCTACTACCACCTATGTCAGGGGAGCCTTCAGTTAGGTTAATGGTGCCGTCGCCATTCACAGCTATATTTACTGCTGATTGTAAACCTGCATTCATCCAGTAACCTATTGAAACACCTCTTCCTCGGTTTTCACCATTCAAAGGAGATGAATAATGTGGATGATTTTTTGTTGCTTCAAGTACCTCGGTACATCCAATCGATGCGTATTTTGTCCCGTCCACTTTTCTTAGCCCTTCTGCAGTTGCATTTTTTAACCTGAATTCTATTGGGTCAATACCTAATTGTTCTGCCATTTCATCAACAATCGTTTCAGACGCGAATTCTGCGTTGGTTGCGCCTGGAGCACGGTATGCAGCTGTTTTAGGCTTGTTTACTACAATGTCGTACCCGTCTACTATGAAATTAGGAATATCGTAAGGAGCAAAAACACATTCAGCTGCAGCTGAAACTGGAGATCCCGGGAAGCCTCCTGCTTCGTATGCTAGGTATGCTGTTCCTGCTATTATTTTACCTTCTTTTGTACATCCCATCTTGACTTTTATATATGATCCTGGAGTTGGACCAGTACATTCAAACTCTTCTGCTCGAGACATGGAAATCTTGACTGGCTTGTTACCCGCTTTTTGCGACAATAATGCTGCTATAGGTTCGCCATATGGTTCGAATTTCCCTCCGAACCCTCCACCAATTTCTAATGGTGTAAGTTTTACATCAGTAGTTTTTACATCAAGTATTTCTGCTGTAGCATCTCGGATTTGGAATGGACCTTGGGTGCTGTTCCAAATATGA
Source organism: Dehalococcoidia bacterium (assembly GCA_022451885.1). GTDB lineage: Bacteria > Chloroflexota > Dehalococcoidia > Tepidiformales > Tepidiformaceae > JAKUNN01. Next base: position 1,154 of record JAKUNN010000027.1, read on the forward strand.
ATTCGTCCATCATCTCTCCATTGGACTGTGCAGTTATGAGGTTCAATGTAACCTTGATGAACAGTAGCTGTATCGAATTCCCTTTCAATAACAATATCTGATTCAGCAAAACCTTTTTCAACATCTCCTGCTTTATGCTGGAAATGTTCAGCTATATTAGTACCTGTTTTCCCAGTTGGCTCGTCGAATTCTACCATTTCTAAATCTTCGTGGAGTATTGGGGCGTTTTCACTCATCGCGGCTTTTACGTCAGTTACAGCGTCTAACACTTCATATTCAACTTTTATAAGTTTTACTGCTTCTTCGGCCTGATGTACTGTTGTTGCCACTATTCCTGCAACTGCTTGACCTTTAAATGTTATTTTTTCGGAAGCTAAAATTCCGTCTCTGAGACGTTTTAAATCTGTAGCCAAATCACCAGCTGTTTTAGGCCTTTCGCCATTAGGTCCGAATTTAGTTTCAGGTAAATCTTTAGCAGTTACTGTTGCTTTTACACCCTCTAACTTTTCTGCATCGCTTGTATCAATNGATTTTATACGAGCGTGAGCGTGAGGGCTTCTTAATATTTTACCGAACAATATATTTGCTGAGGGNAAATCTGCGGCATATTTAGCTCGTCCAGTAACTTTATCAGCGCCATCGTGTCGTATTGGTCGTGTTCCAACGACTTTATATTTAGTAGGTTTATTATTTGTTGCAACCATTAGAGTTAACCTCCCATTTGTTTCGCAGCAGCAACCACGGCTTTAACAATTTTATCGTATCCTGTACATCTACAAAGATTTCCAGCTAACCAAGTTCTGATTCTTGTTTCTGATGGATTAGGCTCATTTTCGAGTAACGACTTTGTTGCTACTATGAACCCAGGTGTACAAATACCGCATTGCAGTGCAGCATTTTCGAGGAAAGCTTGCTGTATAGGATGTAAGCCTTCAGGATTAGCTACTCCTTCTATTGTGTTTATTTGTTTGCCTTGTGCTTCTACTCCGAAGACCAAGCATGAATCAACGATACGGCCGTCGAGTTCAACCGTACAAGCACCACAATTCCCATCATTGCATCCTTCTTTTGCTCCAGTTAAATTCAATATATCCCTAAGGCATTCAAGAAGGCTTTGTCGTGGTTCACAAAGAAATTCGACTGTCTCTCCATTGATAGTTGTTGTTACATGTGATTTTGTATTAGTGGTCATTTATACTACCTCCCTTTGCTCGTGTGATTGCATCATTTAAAGC
>JAKUNN010000028.1 GCA_022451885.1 Dehalococcoidia bacterium
CCAATCTAAATTTCTGGCAGTTATATCACTAACAACGTCACGCCATTTACGTAATGTATTAATCTCTATGAATCCTAACTTTATATCATTGATTGTGAACGACAATGCTTCACATAAATGTGTTCGTAATTGAGGATCATTGCTGTAGGTTCGATCCAAATCAAATTGCAATAGCCTATCCATAAGACTGGCTTTAACAGAACTTCCAATCTGTTCACTATTTAAAAAATTTGGACGATACACATTAGTTATATAATTTTCATCAAAAGACAAATGGGAAATATACCCTGCTATAAAAGCTCTCGCCTGTGTATTTAGACTCCCCGGATCCGAGATACTGGGAGTTGAACGGATAAAAAGTTCCACTGAATCCTGATGCTCCATAACTGAAAGATCAAAAAAATGTGTGTCTTTTCGGTTTTGTTTTGTTATGACTCGGATATCAGGAGTAGTGGCCCCAAGAAGATACCAACCATCATGTGAATTAAGTTCCTCAATAGAAAGGTTCTTTGCTAGATTACGGGCAAGCACCATGTGCAGTGTAATAGGGGGCATCGTTCCGCCTTTAGGTTACGCTATTTTGTGCTGCGGCTACATTTAAAATTTCAATAATTTCTTTCTGTAATCCAAGACGCTCAGTAACAGGGGAATTTCTGGAAATAAGACAGTTTGTGGAAATAAGAAAAGGATCAAGCATTTTCAGATTATTGGCACGTAAACTTGTCCCTGTCTCAGTACCTTCAATAAGTATGTCAGCATCCTCTGGTACGAATGCCTCGCTCGCACCATTGATTGGAATTATGCCTGTCCTAGGAATCTGAACATCCCTAGCAAACGCTTCCGCTAAAGCAGGGTATTCACTAGCAATTCGAATAGGACGTTCTAAACCGGACCATATTTCCAAGGCTTCCGAAGTTGTATCCGCAGGGAAATCATTATGGACAACAGGACCAATACTGTATCGACTTCGTCCAAGATCCACTGCCATGGATACGGGTGAGGAAGGAAACTTTGCAAGATGTTCCTTCAACCAATCAACTCCCGTAATTGCAAGGTCAAATGAACCATCAGCTACAAGTTGAGGCATATCTTGCGGACGAACAACTTTAATTTCGAGACCACTATGCTCAGAATTGGGTCGTCGTACAAAACCATCTTCGCTGTACCCATCGTACGCTATGCCTGCTTCAGATAAAGCAGCAACAGTGTGCCTTTGAGCATGTCCATCTGGCAAAGCAAGCCGTAAAACTTTTGTATCTCTTTCTCCCATCACAATTCTTTTTGAAACTGTACTTGTGGGTAAACTTGGTCGTGGTTCAAAATTTTGAAACTTTGGAGCTAACCGCTCTATAAAAGAACTCAAGTTACTTCTAGAGAACGTTTTACTGTTCCCAATGAGTGAAAGACCACCTACATAAAGGCAATGTAAAGGTACAAGGTCAAGGTTTTCAATTTCGGATCGGTTTTTAACCGACAAAATAATTAAATCTGCATCTTCTGGCGGATATGCTTCTGCAGCGCCATACAAGGGAATCGACCTATATTTAGGAATTTGCAAATGTGCGGCCAGTAAATCAACAAAATTAGGATACTCGCTTGCAATACGCACACCACTCAAATCAACACCATATGGAATCTCGCCAGCGCTGAGACCTGAAAATGGTGAGGCTGCTAACCAGACCTCTGTTACAGGACTAGGTAATGCAGCAATACGTTTTATACGTTCAAGTGGAAACCTCACTTGTATTTCGGCAAGATTAATATCACTACAAAGACCAATATCATAATTTCCAAGTGCCACTTGTATAGGTATATCCCCTTCACGAAAAATCCGGAACCTAATACCTGTTTCTTCTGCAGTAGCACTAAGAACACGAGAACCTGATTCATAACCAGGTACATTAATGTCCGATTGCACTAAAAGATTTGCTACCGTTTCGCGCAGATTACCAGTCGGTAATGCTAATTTTAAAATTTGGTCGGCCATACTGCCTATTCTTTTCCCTTTTCTTCAAGTACCAATTTCAAAAGGCTAGCTAAATCTATTTCCTCGTGCTGGTCATCTTGCCTTCGTAAAGAAATAGTCTCATTTTGAATTTCCACGACTATATCTGCAGAGTTCTTGCCATCTAATGACGCAATAACTCCATTTTCATGCAAAACATCAGCAATTTGAAGAGCATAGGAGAAATCTTCTTTTCCAGAAGGCAGTAGATTTACCTGACCCCTTTCCGGCATCCTCGATAATTGCAAATGCCCTAGCAATACCGGTATATCCAGGGCAAAGCCAACAGCACTCTTTAATCCGCCTTCCGGATTGGGTTTATAACGACCACCTCGACCAAGTGATTTTAAATTCTTGGTATCGATAAATTCAAAAAAGATACCATCGTAATATTCAAAATCTAGTTGCATCGAAAGATCAATACACACATTCCTACCTACACTAACCAAAATTTCAGCTAGATCTTTCAATTCAGTGAGGGCAGGGATCGCTTCAGGAAGTCCAGCAGATGCAAGCGCAACAAAATTCGCTAACACTTCGGGGCTCTGATTAACATCAGCATAAATAGCAGTAATCAAAGCAAGGGCAGATGCATTACCTTCTAATAATTCTGAAAACACACCTTCACCTTCACTCGCTATCCGAGTAAGTAAATTACGGCGTACTAACATATCGTCTATTTCAGCCATCTCAAAAACTGCACGAACTATACCTGAGTGAGAAAGTTTTATTTGAGCAGGTATTTTCATTTCCGAAAAAAGTTCTGCAGCAAGGGTGACTACTTCTAATTCACCGCTTTGTGGAATAGCATCAAGATACTCAAGACCACATTGCCATTCTTCACCTTGATCTTCAGATTCATTGAATCGAAAGGCACTTTGCACGTAAAACAAACGTGCAGGCAACCCTATAGAAGCCAAGGTCACAGCCCTCGCAACAGAAATCGTTGAATCATACCTCAGCATGACTCGCTCACCACTCCAGCCATCCCAATCCAAAAAAGTATAGGCCCGAGTAAGTGACTCAGGAGTAAGCCCTCCAGCAGAAGTGAAAAGACTGTAATTTTCAATAGTAGGCGTTCTTAATTCTTCGTAACCCCAATTGCTCGAAATTTTACGAAACGTGTCCTCGATATACCGAAATGAGCGCATATCTTCAGGAAGAAGATCATGCATCCCACGTGCTGTACTAAATGATTGAAAATTATCTGTCATACACCCAATATACCGTGGCTGACCGTAACGTATACCGCTAGGCTTTAGAAGAGATCTATACTCTAGTAATGGTAAAGCTACACCAATCACGATTTGTAGTATTTTTCCTGCTTTTAGGGTGCATACTTGCGGTCCTCTTAGGGTCCTGTAAAAGTACAGAATCATATCCACCTCATGCAGTTCATATCATGAAAATTGATGGTGCCATTGGCCCAATGACAGAGCGCTTTGTTGAACGAGTTTTTGAGAAAGCAAAATTGAACGAAGCTAGCTTAATTATTATTGAATTAGATACACCGGGTGGCGTAAGCTCGAGTACCAGAGAAATAGTTCAGCATTTTTACCAATCATCTGTACCAATCGCAGTTTACGTTTCTCCTGCCGGAGGAAGGGCAGCTAGCGCAGGAACATTTCTTACCATAGCGGCACATGTAGCTGCTATGGCTCCCAATACATCAATCGGAGCTGCATCTGCCGTAAACAGTGATGGCAGCGATATTGAAGAAACATTAGCATCCAAAGTCGAAAATGATTCTGTCAGTTTTATACGAGGCGCCGCAGAGTTGCGAGGTCGAAATGCTGATTGGGCAGAACTAGCAGTTCGTGAAGCTGTTTCAATCACTCAGGATAAAGCTCTTGAATTGAATGTCATTGATTACATCGCTTATGACATCGATGACCTATTAGTAAAAATCACAAATATAGATATTATTCTGACTCCTGATACAACAGAAACATTAACAAACGTTTCTGAAGCTCCCCGTGTCTATATAGAGAAAACACAATGGGAAAAAATTCTGGAACTTATTTCAAACCCGACATTGGCAACAATTTTGCTTTCATTAGGTTTTTTAGCCCTGGTTTTTGAATTAAGTAACCCTGGATTATTCTTACCAGGCGTTGCAGGTGTAATTGCAATTGTTGTCGGATTTCTTGCACTTGGAACGTTACCTGTTGATACAGCGGGACTTGCACTCATTGGTGCTGCAATGGTTTTTCTTTTCTTAGAACTTCTAGTTACCTCAGGAGGCATTCTTGGTGGTGGTGGGGTTGTCGCTTTAATACTTGGAATCATCATTACTTTCCGCGAAACTCCAACTGACTTACAACCAAATAAAATTGTTGCATTTTTGTTAATATTTGTGCTTGCTACGCTATTCATTTCAATAGCAGTAGGCCTCGCCCGTTCGAGAAACAAAGTCTCCCCTACCGGAGGTGACGCATTAATTGGTAGAATAGCGGAAGTACGTACGTCATTAGAACCTGATGGTATGGTTTTTCTCGAAGGCGAATTGTGGAGAGCAGAAATCGTAAACGGGGCTGCTAATGAAGGTGAACAAGTAAGCATATTAGAAGTAAATGGCTTACAACTAAAGGTAAGTAAACTGGAGAAAACAGATGGATCAACAAAATAACAGTACTGAAGAACCAAAAAGTGCACTAACTAAAATTATTCAAGCGTTTTTAATTGGGGTAAGCGCAATCTTACTGATCCCGTTACTACCCTTCCAGATTCGAATAGTTTCAGAATTTGAGCGAGGAGTAATATTTCGGCTTGGGCGATTAGAAGGAGCAAAAGGTCCAGGACTTTTTGTCATGCTTCCATTCGTCGACCGCATGGTAAAAGTGGATTTACGGACAATCACATTGGATGTTCCAACTCAAGAAGCAATCACAGCTGACAATGTAACAATTAAAGTTAACGCGGTAATTTTTTTCCGTGTTCTTGACCCCGAATATGCCGTCGTAAAAGTATTAGATTTCATCCGCGCAACTTCTCAGATTTCTCAGACAACACTTCGTTCAGTCATGGGGCAAATTGAACTCGAAGATTTGTTAGGGAAACGCGATGATGTAAACCAACAACTTCAAAATATTATCGATGAGGAAACAGAGCCTTGGGGGATCAAGGTAAGTACTGTCGAAGTCAAGGATTTGGAACTACCTCCAACAATGCAACGGGCAATGGCTGCTCAGGCAGAGGAAGAGCGTGCACGTAGAGCAAAAATTATCGCTGCAGATGGTGAATTCCAAGCCAGTGAGAGATTGGCTGAAGCCGCCGCTGTTATGTCAAAGGAACCTATTTCACTCCAACTTCGCTACTTGCAAACGCTTGGTGAAATTTCAAATGATAATAGCAATACAATCGTATTCCCTATACCAATGGATATCTTGAACCAATTTATAAACCGTGATTCGAGTACAGATAGTTAACGGTACTATCTCTAATAATTCGGTTGGATCGAAACCTCCGCAGCAATAAGCTTACGGGGGTTTTCTTCATCCACTATTTGTACAATCAATCCACCATCCTGAGCAATATCCACTGCAATCCCCTCATAAACTGTATCTTTTTCTTTCACACGTATGGACCGACCAATCAAAAAACTATGCTTCCTATATTCTTCCTGCAATATTGAGCTTGAGATTCCCAAATTTTTTTCTAAAGAATTACAGAAACTTGCTAATAACTGCTCTCGACTAACAACTAAACCAGTAACCTGTTTTAAACTTATTGCAGAAGTCTTCAAATCTGGATGTTCACTTGGCGTACCGTTAACATTTATACCGATTCCTGCTAAAGCAACACGATCTCCTTGAAAAATTTCTGCATCAACAATCATCCCAGCAACTTTTTTATCTTCGATAAAAATATCATTTGGCCATTTAATAGCAGCCCCAACACCTACAGCCCTACAAGCCTGAATAGTTGATACAGCCAAAATTATGGAAAGAAGAGCATGTGCATCAATCGGAAGACGTAAGACTACAGTAAAGTAAAGATTTTCTGAGTCAGGACTGTAAAAAGAACGCCCTTGTCGTCCTCTACCTGCACTTTGTTCTTCAGCTAAAACAATTGTCCCATGAGCACACCCTGCAAGAGATCTTTCCCGAGCAATATCCATTGTTGAAGAAACAAGCTGATACTGCTCAAAATTTCGACCAACGAAAGATGTGTCAAGTAATGAGGAAAAGGTTTCGGAATTAAAACGTGTCACCGGACCACCACTAAGGTTTTAACAAGTCTTGGAAATTATTTAGGGTCTGGCAGAAAACTACCAGACCCTTTATGCAGAAAAGCAAGAAATAGCAGTTAGTGCTTCAAAACCTCCTGCATCATTTCTTGCTTAGTACTACAACTACTGTCATCCATATGCATCACCTCCTGTGTTACGACAACCATACTAGGATTACTACTTCGACGCCAGAACTAACAAATGTGAATAAGAAACATTCAATCTTCCCTTTCTCAATAGGTTCAAGGGAGGTATTGTGACTCTGTGTGGCGTTGACAACATTCACTTGTTAGTCAAATCCTGCGTCACCCGGAGGGCAGCCTGGTTACATCTGTCACAATGAAACAACTTTTAGAAGCAGGGGTACATTTCGGCCACCAAACAAGGCGCTGGGACCCTAGAATGTCACCATTCATTTTCACCGAACGAAATGGTATCCATATCCTAGATTTACAACAAACTGTAGGTTGCTTAGACGATGCTATAACATTCGTCCGCGACATTGTTACTACAGGTAAAGACGTTTTAATTGTTGGTACCAAGAAACAAGCTAAGGAAACCGTAGAAGAAGAAGCCCAACGAGCAGGCCTTCCCTACGTCAGTAACAGATGGCTTGGAGGAACTTTAACAAACTTTAGAACCATGCAAGCACGAACTCAACACCTTCGAGATCTAGAAGATCGAATGGAACAAGGTGACTACAGTCGCAGAAGCAAAAAAGAACAACTGGATATAACAAACGAAATTGTGCGTATGAATAGGTACTTCGGAGGCATCAAATCCATGGATCGTCTTCCCGGAGCAGTATTTATTATCGATACAGTTAAGGAATCTATAGCAGTGGCGGAATGTGATAGATTGAACATCCCAATAGTTGCACTTGTGGACACAAACTGTAATCCACAGCCAATTACATACCCAATACCAAGTAACGATGATGCAATTAGGGCAATTAAATTAATCTTAGCCCAAATAACGGATGCTGCTCTGGAAGGAAAGGCATCATTTGAAGCAGGCCTAGAGGAAGGGATATCCAATGCTGAAGCCGTCGATGCTGCCAGCTCAGAGGAACCAGCTTCACAGGTGGAAGATTCCGTTCCAGAGAAAAAGGATTCTGAAACAATTGAGCTAGACCAAAAAGCAACAACAACTTCTGAGGTTGGTGAACAGTCGGCAACAGAGATAACAGAAGGAGGGCAGAACACTGAGTAACGTCACAACAGAAATGGTTAAAAACCTTCGGCAAGCAACAGGTGCTGGTGTTATGGATGCAAAAAGGGCACTTGATGATGCAAATGGAGATATCGAAAAAGCTACCTTACTATTACGTGAACAAGGGCTGGCAGCAGCTGAAAAACGCGCAGATAGGGAAACCAGCCAAGGCGTAATTGAGTCTTATATACACGGTGGTGGCCGTATAGGTACTCTTATAGAGCTTTCTTGCGAAACAGATTTCGTCGCAAATACCGATGAATTTCGTTCTTTAGCACGAGATATAGCTATGCAGGTTGCTGCTATGAATCCACGTGTAATCACAAAAGACGAACGTATAAACAAACCGGAAATTGAAGGAGCTGATGAAGAAATCGTTCTTCTAGAACAACCTTTCATAAAAGATGCTTCCCTAAAAATAGATGACTTGGTAAAAGAGGCTATTTTAAAAACAGGGGAAAACATACGTGTTCGTCGAATCGCGCGGTTTGAATTAGGGGGCTGATTAAAAGGAGGTTCACTTGGTTAATTATCGCCGAGTAATGCTTAAGATTAGTGGCGAAGCGCTAATGGGTGACCGTGATTTCGGCATAGATCCCGATACAATCAGTCAAGTAGCACAGCAAATAGCAAAGGCATCTCAAAAAGATATTCAGATTGCAGTTGTAGTAGGTGGCGGAAATTTTTGGCGTGGTCAGTCAGCTGCTGAAACTGGAATGGATAGAGCCACTGCTGATTACGCAGGAATGCTGGGAACAGTCATAAATGCACTAGCATTACAAGATTCACTAGAAAAAGTTGGCTGTGAAGTACGCACACAAACGGCACTACCAATGGCACAGATTGCTGAACCATATATCCGTAGACGCGCAATTCGCCATTTAGAAAAAAACCGTGCTGTTATTTTTGCGGCAGGAACTGGCAATCCATTTATGACCACCGATACCGCAGCGGCACTTCGTGCAATTGAGGTGGAATGTAATGTCTTGTTAATGGCCAAACAGGGAGTGGATGGTATTTATTCTGCAGATCCAGCAAAAAACAAGGATGCGAAGCTCTATAGTAAAATCACGCACATGGACGCATTACAACAACGATTGGAAGTTATGGACAGTACTGCTTTAAGCCTCTGTATGGAACATGAACTGCCAATATCTGTTTTCGATGTGCGCAAAGAAAACAATATTCGCAAGGCAATAGCTGGAGAAAATATTGGTACCCTTGTTACATCGCAAACCGATATTAGGTAGGAGGTAGACAATGGAAATGGAACCAGAAGAAATCTTATTAGAGGCAGAAGATCGAATGGACCAGTCGATTGTAGCTCTACAGCGTGAATTAGGTGGTATACGAACCGGTCGAGCCCATCCAAGTCTTGTCGAGCTTCTACAGGTAGAACACTATGGGCAACAACAGCCATTAAATCAACTCGCAACAATTGGGACACCAGAGGCTCGGCTTATTTCAATCCAAGTGTGGGATGCAGGAGCTGTCCAATCTATAGTCAAAGCAATTCAACTTTCAGAACTTGGCTTGAATCCTTCCGTCGATGGACAGCTAATACGTCTTCCCATACCTGCACTCACAGAAGAAAGAAGACGGGATTTAGTACGTGTTGTTCATCAAAAAGTTGAGGATGCTCGAGTTTCTGTACGTAATGTACGTAGAAATGCACACGATACCTTACGAAAAGCAGAACAACAAAAGGAATTAACCCAAGATGAATTACGAGACAATGAGCAAGAGCTTCAAGAACTAACAGACAAACACGTCACATCAATTGATGAACTCGGAGTAGTAAAGGAAAAGGACCTCCTTGAAACCTAAACAACGGATAAATATGCCGAATACGAAACCGGAGGCTCTACAAAAAGAGGAGATCTTCTCGAAATTAACTGGAGGAAGAGTCCCTGGACACGTGGCCATTATTATGGATGGTAATGGTAGGTGGGCCCAAGAACGCAATCTGCCACGTGCTGCAGGACACAGAGCAGGAGCAGAAAATATCTGGCGGATCCTTGAAAGGTTTTGGGAGCACGGCATTGGTTATGTAACGTTATATGCATTTAGCACCGAAAATTGGAATCGACCACAAACAGAAGTACGTTCACTAATTAGGCTATTAGATCGGTTTATCAAAAACGAAATGGACACGTTTCAAAAAAATAATGTTCAACTTAAGCATCTCGGGCATTTGGAACAATTGCCACTATGGCTGCAAAATCATATTGAGGCTGCAATTGAGGCAACCAAAGAAAATGATGGCCTCGTCCTCAGTATCTGCTTCTCATACGGAGGAAGGGATGACTTAGTTACTGCATTACAAAAAATTATTGATTCAGAGATACCTGCGCATGCAGTATCCGAAGAAACTATCCATAATCATCTTTTCACTGCAGGACTGCCAGACCCTGATTTGGTTATTAGAACCGCAGGTGACCAAAGATTATCAAACTTTCTAATTTGGCAATGCGCATACGCAGAACTATATTTCACTGATACGTATTGGCCAGATTTCGGTCGAGAAGATATAGATTTAGCCCTGGCTGAATACGGTAGACGCAAAAGAAAATTTGGACGATTACTACCATCTGATGAAAAGCGTGTCCCGTAGCTTACAACTCCGATTGTTAACTGCGGCAATAGGGATGCCCATCCTCCTTCTTTTAATTTGGGTCGGTAATTGGCCATTCGCTGTAGTTGCAGGTTTAGTAACCTTTGGAGGCACAACTGAATTTGTACGTGGATGGTTATTTCCTGAAGCCTCATTTAAAGAGACTTTACGTATTTGGCCAATCCTACTATTGCCAGCCATCATGGTGGCTGGAGCTTATTTTGAAGTTCGGTTCTTAATCGCGGGTGCGATCTTAGCTATGCTTTTCCTAACGGCTGGATTAATTGGTTTTCCGAAAAAGATAAATAAGCCCTACCTCGTCATCGCTTCATCAATTATCTATCCAGCAATGTTTTTCTCAACATTTGTTCTTACACGAGAACTAACTGATGGGAAGTGGCTTGTACTTCTAATTATTCTTGCCACTTTTACTGTTGATACCGGAGCATATCTGGCAGGATCGCGCTGGGGAAAACACAAACTTGCTCCAAAAATTAGTCCTAACAAAACCTGGGAGGGTGTCTTAGGAGGGATTTTGGGAGGTGTGGTTGCGGTCTTGGTACTAAACGTAATACTCGATTTAGAATTCAAAACCTGGCAACTGATAACGCTTACATTCTTGTTACCGATTACTGCTCAACTCGGTGATTTGGCAGAAAGTTGGATGAAACGCCGCATGAAACTAAAAGACTCCTCGGGTCTTCTACCTGGACATGGAGGACTCTTAGACCGATTAGATTCAATCGTTTTTGTTTCGGTACTTGTTTACTTGGTAGCGCTTTAAGCCCAATATAAATAAAGAGGCTAAAAAATGTCAGACCTAGAACATAATTACGCAACAATCAATGGAATACGCGTGCATTATGTGGAAGCCGGTAGTGGAGAGTTAGTAATCCTTTTACATGGATTTCCGGATTGTTGGTATTCGTGGAGACATCAAATCAAAGCTCTATCAACGCAATACCATGTTATCGCACCTGACCTGCGTGGATACAACGAAACAGATAACACTGGGCCATTTGATATAGAAACTCTAAGAGAAGATGTTATTCAGCTAATTAATCATCTCGGCAGTAAACGGGCCCATATCATTGGCCATGACTGGGGAGGTGCAATTGCATGGAGTCTCGCTATTTCTAATCCCGAAGTAGTACAAACTCTAGGAATATGTAATATTCCACACCCAGCAAATTTTTTTAAAGGTCTGCGAACTTTCACACAACTCAAACGTAGTTGGTACATCTTTTTCTTTCAGATACCTTTGCTCCCTGAAAGACTTTTAGCACGTAACAATTATCAAGGATTCGCGCGTTTAATGTCTCGGATAAAACCTAACACGGATGAAGATGTTAAATTTTATGTCAACAGTTGGAAAAAATATGGACTTAGCGGAGGGATCAATTGGTATCGTGCCATGGCTAGGAACATAGTAAAGGGCAAAACTTCACTCACCCGGAATTTAAATTCATCCATGCAAGTCGTAGCACGAACAACAATGATTTGGGGAGAAAAAGATTTTGCGCTAGGGAAAGAACTGACTTTTGATACAGACCAATACGTACCAGATCTTGCTATTTTTTATTTGCCAGATAATGGCCACTTTGTACAGCAAGAAGCACCTGAAACAGTCAATAAACTTCTGCTAGAACATCTCTCCAAAAAGTAAAAAGGTCTATAATTCGTGAGTGAAAGTTCTAAAAGCAACAAAACTTCAAGTCAATCTTCTCTAGGAGTGATGTTCGAATCTGAAGGCACACCTTTACTTCTTCAAAGACGAGTTCTCGCAATAATTGCTCTAGTTCTGACTGCAATAATTGCTGCCTATATAGTTACATCTCAACTATATGACATACCCTGGACATTTGAAGCGGGACCCTTCCAAGACTGGGTAGCAGACAGGGGAGTTTGGGCACCTATAGTTTTTATTTTTGTCATGGCTTTTTCGGTATTGTTCGCACCAATTCCCAATTCCCCAATTTTCCTTGCAGCAGGTCTAGCTTGGGGATCTGCCTTAGGAAGCATTTATTGCATGCTTGGCCTATTGATCGGTTCATCACTAGCATTTTTTCTGGCACGTCGGCTTGGCAGGAAACACCTTCCTACCTTGGTAGGTCGTAGGACTGCACAAAGACTTGATGGATTGACCGATCGAATGGGTGGAAGCCTTATATTTTGGTCCCGAATGCTCCCGGTAATCAACTTTGATTGGATATCCTATCTAGCTGGGTTAACACCAATCAATTTTCGTCGTTTCTTTATCTATAGTGCTTTAGGGATGCTTTTACCAACAGTTATAGCCGTGGTTGCCGGAGATAGTATAGGAAAAGACATACGTATAACTCTGATAATAGGTTCCATTTGGATCGGAGGAATAGTACTGAGCGGTTTATTCTTCTGGTACCGTTCACGCCTAGAAGTAAAGAAACTTCCTGTCATCGGTGATCCAACAACATTTTAGATAAACACTCATTAGTTATCTAATTCCAAGACCACAGCAATTTCACGGCAATTTGAAAAAAACGGACATCGTACACACTCATTCCAAACTTTTTCTGGAAAATCCATAACATTAGCTAAACTAAAACCTTGCTTTTCAAAAAAGCCTGGCTGATAGGTCAATGCGAAAACACGATCTACATCATAGGTATACGCGTCCTCAATACAGGATTCAACCAGTGCAGCACCTAAGCCCTTCGCTTGCCAAGTAGGATCAACAGCTAACGAACGAACCTCTGCAACATCACTTCCTAATACATGTAAAGAAGAGCATCCAACAAAATCACCATTTGTAGAAAGAGCTATTTTAAAATCCCTTATAGAATCAACTACTTCGACTTGTGAGCGATCAAGAAGTTGACCAAGCTCGGCCCAGTATTTGATTAGACCAACAATTTGATCAACATGTTCAAGCTTAGCTGGCTGTATCGAGAAATCCGTCATTTTCCAAGTTTATTACTGTCTGAGGTATTGCGCCGTCTATACACAAGAGTAGTGTATACAGAGAAAACACTTTGGAGTGAAGCATGAGAGTTTCATTGATCGGTCAAGCTGCCTTTGGAGAAGCGGTCTTTAAGCGCTTGATGGAAGACGGAATTGAAATAGTTGGAGTATCTGCACCGGCATCAGAACAAAGGCCAGACCCTCTATGGACTGCAGCGGAAGAAGCAGGACTAACACCAATTGATACAAAATTTTTAAAAGAAGCTGAAGGCATTGGACAGTGGCAAACACTAAAATCTGAACTTGGAGTGATGGCCTTTGTAACCGAACTTCTCCCAGATGAAATACTTACAACACCTGACAAAGGCACGATCCAATATCATCCTAGTTTACTTCCCTTACATCGAGGCTCTTCGGCCATGAACTGGCCAATAATCTTCGGAGAAAAAGAAACGGGATTGACAGTATTTTGGCCTGATAAAGGTATGGATACAGGACCAATACTTTTACAGAAAACCTGTCCAATTAAACCAGATGAAACTCTTGGTTCATTGTATTTTGATCAACTGTTTCCTATGGGAATAGATGCTATGTCAGAAGCTGTTTCACTAGTTGAGAATGGCACAGCGCAACGTGTAGAACAGGATCATAACCATTCCACCTATGAGCCTCCATGTGGGGAAAGTCACGCAAGAATCCAGTGGTACAACCCTGCACCACAAGTTTACAATCAAATTCGTGGCTGCAATCCCCAGCCAGGAGCCTGGACCACCTTTAAAGGAAACAAAATGGGGATATTTGATTGCGAATATATAGAAACGCTTGAATCAGGGATGCCCGGCCGATTACTAAGGATAGAAGAGGATGGAATTTTAGTCAGACTCAATGGGGGAAGTATAAAAATTAAACGTGTGCAACCAGAGGGTGAACGGAAAATTTCCGCAAGCGATTGGGCTCAGCAAGAAAACATAAAGCCAGGCGGAAGATTTCGTTGAACCATACAAAAATGACAATAGCTTCATTCACTAAGGAAATTCTAAGGTGAGCCAGGGTCTGGTGTAGGAATAGATGGTTCAATTGGCATAGCTCGCGGAATAAGTGGGATGTATATGTTAGCTATCCCTTGATTGGTCTCAGGCATAATTATCTCTATAGCACGGATGGGTAGCTCCGTATTTTCGGGTGGCTTATCAGGCACTCTTCTTTTATCTAAATTTACATAAATACGAAGTTCAAGGTTCTGCGCACTACGCCCCGTACCACTTAAGCGAATTGTATAAACCCCGCTAGGTAAATCTTTAACCAAAAAACGACCTAGTGAAGATGAGCTTACATTGCCAGTTCTTGTAGTAATCTCGAACCACTCATCATCATCAGGAAACGTACCTCTTCCATACTCAAGTTTCCACTGCGTGACATCTTTTATTTGAACCGAGCCAAGTATCGTCACATCACTATGAATTATCTGATAACTTGCCGGGGAAAAAATCATCAGCGATTTAGAACCATCACTTTCCTCTCTAGGGGCAACCGAAAGAGTTATTGAAGCAGGTGGATCAGAAACCAGATCTATAACTGAGTCAGGGTTGTAAGTAGGTAACTTTGGATAACGCCTTATTTCGCGGAATCTATTTGGGGTTTTTGATGAAGCTAATAATCCATTCCTTGTATCTATAACCTGTTCTTCACAGGGGTCTTCATACTCAATATCGGTCCTGATCCAAGCTTCTACAACTTGTTCACAACCACCACCAGATAGCACACGATCTGTAGCTGGAGTCAGGAAATCCTTTACAAATACAACATTTGGTGGCTGCAATTCATCAAAACTTTCAATCTCTTCAATTGCACCTTTTTCCAGTAAATATTCGTGATATGAAGCCATCCAATTTTTGAAAATATATAGTGTGGTATGAGCAGATGCATAACCCGCATCTGCTCCATCATTAACAAGCTGGTTATTAGCATTGCCAACCCAAACGGCAATGGCAGCGTGCCTCGAATAGCCATTCATCCAAGTTTCCAACGTATCATCAATGGAGGCGAGGCCCTGTTGTGTTCCTGTCTTTAGCCCAATAGGTAATCTTTCACCCTCTAAAATGGTATCCAAACCGAAATCTTCATTGCTCGAACCACAGCCCCAGATAATAAATCGTGCAGTGCAATCAGACATAACAGAATGAAGAAGCCAGACAACACTTGGCTCAACAACCTGTATTCGATACGGCTCATTATGTTCAAAAATCTTTTTTCCACTCGAATCAAAAACTCGAAGTATCACTACAGGATCTAAAGCACGTGTACCGGGCAACCGTAAATGGCCTCTTTGAAAAGCTAGCTTCTGTTCCAATGCAAGTTCATAGTCTGCTCCTACATCAAATGCAGTTTCTTTTATTTCGTCAAAGTTCAATGTGTCTGCATAGTGGGGAACGCCCACCATTACACCCATATTTGCAATAGTGGCATTCATATACGCCATATCTAATGCACGAATATTTGCGCCACCTGTAGCAATTGATGCCCCATAAACAGCATCTAAATGTGAGCGGAAAGTTGGATCAAACCCCTGTTCAAGTGTTGTTATACCTAATCTCTTGGCCATATCAATAACCGCATCCAGACCTGCTTCCTGTGCAGCACGAAAAGCTGGCACATTTTGAGAACCACCTATCCCTGCTCTCGCAGTTATCATCCCTTCACTTTTAATTGGCTCACCTAGGTGAGATGGCACAGCCCTTCTAGGATTCACAATTCCTACAGGTTCACCATCAGGTCCAACAAAACCTTCAATTTCAAGCGGACTGGTATCCCACAGAGCGCTCATTGGCACTTTGTTTTCATTTAAAAACCAGGCTAGGTAGACCACAGGTTTAAATGACGAACCAGGTTGATTAATTTCAATCAGTTGATCAATATCACCTGCCACTCTGGGATCAACATTGTTGGATGGTTCACGATTTGGAATATAAACCAGTACTTGGCCAGTTTCCGGTTCAATAGTAACTAAAGCTGCGTTGTAACACTCGCAATTCTCTTTCAAACCTTGAGCTATCATCTCATTAACAATTTGAAAACCCATTTGGGTTGCCTGGTAATCAAGGGTTGTCTCGACTCTCCAGCCAGCACTGTGGACACTTGAAGTGCAGTCATCAAACCCTTCAAGCATCGGCAACTCATCTCGCTCACACATACGAACAAGTCTCGGCTCAACAAGATTATCAACAAACGACACCAGTGGTTGGTCCTTAGATCTAGATTCTTTATAGATATAAATAACTTCACGTTTCGCAATATCGGCCTCACGACTATTAATCCATCCATGCTCAACCATCAGGTCCAAATTCAGTTCCTGAATACGTTTTAAAGGACTGTCATCATCTAAAATGGTCCTTCCCCTAAGATCGTAATTACACTGCATATTTTCATCAGTTACACAATTACTGCGCGGGTGATATAAGGTCGGACTCGAAGGTATGCTCGCAAGGATGGCAGATTCCGCTAATGTCAG
The DNA here is from genome assembly GCA_022451885.1 of Dehalococcoidia bacterium. Lineage (GTDB taxonomy): Bacteria > Chloroflexota > Dehalococcoidia > Tepidiformales > Tepidiformaceae > JAKUNN01. The sequence continues at coordinate 16,511 of JAKUNN010000028.1, forward strand.
ATCCTTTGCTGGCTTCGCGAAATAACCTGTCGATGCAGCTTCAACACCAATATACCTCGAAGCATAGGAAATTTGGTTGAGATACCAAGTAAGAATTTGTTCTTTTTCATAATCACCCTCTAACTCAATTGCGTAAACGATCTCACGGAGTTTCCGGTCTAAGGTTCGAGCAGCAGTACAAGGATCATCAGGGGAAAGAGGTTTACAAATGTAAACATTCTTAACTAACTGCTGGGTAATTGTTGACCCACCAGGCGCTTGTTCGCCAAGAATATAATTCCTAAATCCGGCACGTAAAATGCCTACGTATGAAACACCAGAATTGTCCCAAAACGTATTATCCTCGGTTGAAATTGTTGCCGCGATCATATGATCAGATACTCTTGAAAGAGGGATTGGATTACTTAGTAAGGCATTCGGATTTGCTAATACACCGAGTTCAGTATCACCTGAACGGTCATAAACTCTTGTTAATTCGGCTGACCTTATTTCGATCAACTCTTCTATCGGAATATATCCACGAGAATAAAATTGATAAAAAGCAAAGAGTGCCACCCCACTGCTTATAAAAATTAGACCAGCCAAAACTGCACAAGTAATCAGCACTAGTCTCTTACTAAAACGTCGAGAGACCTTAGGCTGGTAACGCCTTCGAAGCCGCTTCCTTAGTATGATTCGGTTCACTAATACCCACCTGACCTACTTCTAAAAACGCATAGCAGAAATCACAAAATCATCCTAACTTGTCTCATAGTATCTCGAAAAGATTGCGACCATACAAAAAAGGGGTTTTGAATCACTAACGTGCGCGCACGAACTTAAGGTGTACGATCAGGTAATGACAATATCTAAAGAGCAAGTACAACACTTAGCGAAGCTTGCACGTATTGAGATCACCGATTCTGAAGTCAGGATTTTGGCATCCCAGCTGAGCGATATTTTGGAACATTTTGAAGCGCTAGAAGATGTTGATACAAAAGACATTGCTCCAACTGCACATCCTGCACCTCTAAGAAATATTATGCGTACAGATGAGGTGGAAGACTCTTTGTCAAAAGAAGATGTACTGCAACTAGCTCCTGAAACCGAAGATGGTTTAATCCGTGTAAGAGCAGTCTTAGAATGAAGGAACTTTGGCAATTAACTGCACATGAGGCGAATAAAGGTCTCAGATCTCGTGATTTTAGCAGTGTCGAACTAACTAATTCAGTCTTAGAACGACTGAATTCCGTTGAACCTGAAATGAACGCATTCATAACGATTACCGAGGAAACAGCGTTAGTACAAGCTAAAGAAGCCGACAAGAGATTTGCAGCAGGAACAGCAACTGCTCTAACCGGCATACCGATGGGGATAAAAGATCTGATTGTTACTAAAGGAACACGCACAACCGCTGGTTCACAAATACTAAGCGAATTTGTGCCTCCATATAACAGTCATGTAAACGAAAAATTAGAACAAGCAGGAACAGTAATGGTTGGAAAAACCAACCTCGATGAATTCGCGATGGGCTCCAGTACCGAACATTCAGCATTCGGGGCTACTTCAAATCCATGGGACACAGCAAGGATCCCTGGGGGAAGTTCCGGAGGATCTGCTGCTGCCGTAAGTGCAGGTGCGTGTTTGGGTGCTCTAGGAAGTGACACGGGGGGTAGCATTAGACAGCCTGCAGCACTGTGTGGTGTTGTCGGATTGGATCCAACCTACGGTCGGGTTAGTCGATTTGGAGTAATTGCATTCGGAAGTTCCCTTGACCAAGTTGGCCCTATAGGTAGAGATGTCGAAGACGTCGCAACAATATTGGACTGCATTGGAGGGCACGACCCGCGTGACTCAACCAGTAACCCAGAACCTATGCCTGACCTTCGCCATTATTTAGGTCGTGAAGTTAAAGGGTTACGTATTGGAGTTCCAACTGAATATTTTGTTGAAGGGATAGAACCAGATGTGAAAGAACGAGTAGAAGAAGCATTACTGGAATTTGAGCGATTAGGTTGTGAGATAGACCGTACGCTCTCTCTACCAATGACAAAACATGCCTTAGCGGTTTATTACTTAATTGCACCCAGTGAAGCTAGTTCTAACTTGGCCCGTTATGACGGGATTAAATATGGACTTCGAGACGAGACTAGCAATGAAATCTGGAAAACCGTTGAAAGAACTCGAGCAAAAGGATTTGGGGAAGAGGTCAAACGAAGAATAATGTTGGGAACCTATGCACTCAGTGCAGGATATTACGATAAATACTACCTCAAAGCACAACAGGTCCGGACTCTAATAATCCAAGAATTTAACGAAGCATTTAAGCAATATGACTTGCTCGTCACACCAACAACACCAAGTGTAGCTTTTCCGAAAAAACAAAAAATAAACGATCCTTACGCGATGTACTTAAATGATATCTACACATTGCCTAGCGCAGTCGCAGGCCTTCCAGCCCTTAGCATGCCCTGTGGAATTGCTGCTGGCTTACCTGTTGGATTACAAATTATTGGCAATTTCGGAGAAGAAGGGAAAATACTTCAAGCCGCACATGCCTATGAACAGACAACTGGTGGTGGAAATTTACTCGCTTCTCTTTAAAAGCCATAAATATCTGCATCTAACAAAAGTATCTCAACTTGACGGATAGCCCAGCTCGCGGGAGAGTCATAAAGACATCAACAACTTTGAGTCTTAAGCAATACATGGAATTTAGGAAATAAGTAATATAGATAACAAGGTCGCCTTCGGCGGTTTTTTTCTATTACACGTAGTAGGGTGGGTCAGATGAAAGAGAAAGATTCAAGCGACCGCTTTATTTCAAAAAATCTCAACGCCGTTCCAGCAAGTGGTATCCGGAAATACTTTGATATTTTAATGTCAATTGACGATGTCATTTCCCTAGGAGTCGGAGAACCTGATTATGTAACCCCAACACCTATAAGGGATGCAGCTATAAAAAGTATTACCCAGGGAAAAACGCACTACACTTCAAACTACGGAATACTTGAACTAAGAGAGCAACTCAGTGATCACTTAAAGCGACTCTATGACGTCAGCTACGATCCGGAAACCGAGCTGATGATTACCGCGGGATCCAGTGAGGCATTTGATTTAGCACTTCGGGCAATCCTAGACCAGGGAGATGAAGTAATATGCCCGGATCCTTACTACGTAGCTTACCCTCCTGCAGTCGCCTTAGCTGGAGGAAACTTTGTCCCTATCAGAACCACTGCTCAAAATAATTTTCAACTACTTGCTAAAGATGTAATACCTAAATTAACTACAAGGACAAAAGCTCTACTTTTTGGATATCCAGCAAATCCCACTGGCGCGACGATGGGCAAAAAGGGATTATCAGAACTTGCACAGTTAGCAAATGAGCACGATCTAGCAGTAATAAGTGATGAACTATATGACCGGCTCACATATGAAGAACCACACACATGCTTCGCATCATTACCGGGTATGCGCAATCGAACTATCTTGATTGGGGGATTTAGCAAGGCATATGCAATGACTGGTTGGAGAATTGGTTGGGTAGCTGCACCGGGAAACCTAATCGAAGCAGTAATGAAAATACACCAATATGTCATGCTATCTGCACCAACCGTAGCCCAATATGCAGGGATAGCAGCCTTTAAAGAAGGTGAATCATTCGTCAGCGAAATGGTAGCTGAATATGACAAGCGAAGACGATTAATAATAGATGGCTTTCGGGCGATAGGACTTGAAACCTTTGAATCAAAAGGATCGTTTTATGTTTTCCCTCAAATTTCTCTAACCGGAATGAGCAGTGAAGAATTCAGCAACCGACTTTTAGAGGAAGAGCGTGTTGCAGTTGTACCTGGAAACGTGTTTGGAGAAGCGGGGGAGGGACATGTTCGTGCTTGTTATGCAGGAGGTTATCAGGAAATTGAACATGCACTTGAGCGTATCGGCAGATTTGTACAGCGAAACCGTTAAGTTTATTGCCTAGAACTTCGCAGAAAGATGGCAAGCGTGCTATGCTCTGGCAGCTACGGTATGTTAATTTCTACCGATACTATTTACCCATTACGTGAGGAAAAAGAGTTATGGACCTAAGTCTTAGTGAAGAACAAGAGCTCTTAAGAAATTCAGCAAGAGACTTTTTAGCAAGTGAATGCCCAGAAGAACATGTTCGTGCAATGGAAGAAGATGAGCGTGGCTATAGTCCAGAACTCTGGAAAAAAATGGCTGATCTGGGCTGGCAAGGACTGATGATTCCGGAAGAGCATGGTGGCGTAGGTTTCTCGTTTTTGGATTTATGTGTCCTAGTAGAAGAATTTGGTCGCTCCTTAGTACCGGGTCCATTCATCCCTAATCAAGTATGTGCCAGCATCCTGATGATTCACGCTTCTGATGAGCAAAAAAGTAAATATCTCCCAGGACTCGCAGATGGTTCTGTCATACATACGTACGCACTAACCGAGGAATCAGGTCGTTGGGACCCAGAAGGCATCCAGCTTGAAGCCCAAGAGGATGGTGGGAATTGGGTTTTAAACGGAACAAAATTATTTGTACCTGATGCAAATGTTGCAGATTATTTGCATGTCGCAGCTCTAAAGCCAGGCGGGGGATTTGGTATTTTCATCGTTGCTAGAGAACAGGATGGCGTTGAAATTTCGATGCTTAAGACAATCGGAAGCGACAAACAAGCAGAAGTTGTTTTGAATAATGTAAAAGTTAACGCCGATGACGCAGTAGCTGTTGATATGTCCAAAATGGGACGAGTACGGAATATTGGAACTTCCCTAGAGTGCTCTTATCTCGTGGGGCTTGCCCAAAAAGATTTTGAGATTGCAATCGACTATGCAAAAGAACGTGTCCAATTTGGTAGGCCAATTGGCTCATTTCAAGCCATCCAACATAAAGCTGCTGACATGGTGACTGATGTTGATGGCATGCGCTTTATTACATATAAAGCTGCCTGGGCTACAAGTGAAGATCAGGAATCGCAGGACATGGATGTCGCTATGGCTAAGGCTTGGTGTAGTGATGCAAGCCGTCGGGTTGTTGCACATGGTCAACAAATTCATGGTGGAATAGGCTTTACCAAAGACTACATTATCCAGTTATATTTCCGAAGACAAAAACGAGCAGAACTCTTCTGGGGTGATGCTGACTTCCATAGAGAGCGTGTAGCTCAAATGCTGGAAATATAACTTTTTAAAACAAAACGATCAGTGAGTGTGACCACCAGGACCATGGGAATGACCATGAGAGTGACCATGAGAGTGAGGGCCGCTCAAATCTGGAAGACTAGAAGCTTCTCCATCACCTGTACTCTCATCTGATCCACTTTCCCACGGTGCAGGTCCATCACTAAGATTTTCCTCTGCCCGACCTACTAATGAAAAATTGCCAAGTACTTTACTAGCATGTCCATCACAATTAGGACAAGCAGAAAATTGAGTTACTTCAGCCATGGGCATGCGAACTTCGAAAGAAACTTCACACTCTTTACAAAAATATTCATATAAAGCCATATTTCAATGGTAACGTTCTTTTTTTGTATTGAACAAGTAGCCTTATCTGCCGTAATAGGTCATTCTTAGCAAATGGTAAAAATTAATCGCGTATACACACGTTCAGGGGATGAGGGAAATACGTCCCTAGTTGGTGGTGTCCGAGTACCTAAAGATAGCCTCCGGATCGAAACGTACGGTACAGTGGACGAATTAAATAGCGCAGTTGGTGCTGCAATAGCCACCAACTTGAACAAAGAACTGCACGAACCATTACTAGTAATCCAACAGATACTATTTAACTTAGGGGCCGAACTAGCAACTCCTCCCACTGAAGAAGAAGAGCAAATCGGTGGGCCAGTCATTAACGAAAAACATGTCCAGCAATTAGAAGTTTGGATTGATCTTTGGAATGAAAATCTTGAACCTTTAACAAGCTTTGTTCTACCTGGTGGCACTTCAGCAGCTGGCTTGCTTCACTTGTCTCGCACAATCTGCAGAAGAGCTGAAAGGTTGCTAGTAGCGTTAGCACGAGAAGAAACTGTTGGTAAACAAGTAATACCTTATTTAAATCGCCTGAGTGACTTGCTTTTTGTCCTTGCACGTACTGAAAACCAGCTAAGCGGACACAAAGACATACTGTGGGATAGTCATAGATTTTAAAATCCATTTCGTAGTTAGACCAGATCAATACTCATGCCCAAATTTTAAATGGATTGTAAGAAACATCATCTGAATCAAAGGTGTCGATACCTTCATGTTTTTTTAAGAAATTAACCACAATATAGGTTAAAGGAGTCCCGATTGCTTCATAAATCACTTTCGCCATCCACTCCTGCCAAATTAAAGTACCACCCTGAAAAGCTACAGTACCTCCAAAAGCCACGCTGGCAAAAATCGCTGTATCGATTCCCTGGCCAACAATGGTAGAAGCAATGGTCCGTGTCCACAAAAACCGACCACTAGTAATTTTTTTCATGCGAACCAAAACATACGTGTTTGCAAACTCTCCGACAATAAAAGCGAGAAAGGAACCAAGTACTATCCTCCAAACAGGCCCTAATATAGCTTCATAGGCATCTTGATCATGCCAGAATGGTGCAGAAGGCATCTCCATAACAATTAAGATAGAAAACACAGCAATAATATTTGCTAAAAATGCAGACCAGATGGTAATCCTAGCAACGCGAAACCCATACACTTCAGCAAGAATATCCCCAAAAATATATGAGATTGGGAAAATAATAACNGCACCAGGAAAATAAACTGCACCGAATGGGTTAAGNCCATCAAAATTAACCATCTTGATTGCAACAATATTTGAAACAATAAGAATACCGGTAAAGATAGCTGCTATAGGAATTAGCAATCTTGATTGATGGCCATTAGGTAAAAGCAACAAGGTTAAGAAATTCTCACTTTTTAGACTCTATGTAAAATCAAGCACGCGGCAGACCTAAACCTCGCGTTGCGATCACATTACGGTTTACCTCACTTGTGCCACCGGCAATCGTGTAAGAAGGACCAGCCAATGCCCAACGTTCTACTCTTCCCTTTAAGGGTGCATATGGACTATTTGGTTCAAGCAAACCATACAGACCTAGCACACGAATACCACTAGTTCCAATCTGACGCTGCAATTCTGTTCCAAAGACTTTACTAATAGAGGCTTCATAGTTCGGGCTTAATCCCTGGCTCTGCATATGTGCCACTCGATAACACAACCAACGACCAATTTCAAAGTCTATTGAACGATCAGCAATCTCGTAGCGAACCTCCATAGTCGCAGAACTGTTTTTACGGACAGCCTCGATCAATGCCTCCAAAGTAGAACGTGACATGACGACTCTGTTTATGGACGATCTTTCCTGATCAAGTGTTCCGGCTGCTGTATACCATCCGCGGTTTTCCTCACCTATGAGACAATCTTTAGGTATTCGAACATCATCAAAGAAAACTTCGCAAAAATGACCAGTTTCCATCATATTTGTTAGAGGCCGAACAGTAATTCCGGGTAATTTCATATCTAAAATAAAATATGATATCCCTCGGTGCTTGGGGGCATCAGTATCCGTACGGGCTAACAAAATACCCCAATCAGCTTGGGCCGCACCTGAGGACCAAATTTTCTGACCATTCAAGATATACTCATCACCATCACGCACTGCACTTGTTTGCAAGGAAGCAAGATCGGAACCTGCTCCGGGTTCACTAAATAATTGACACCAGTTGGATGTCCCGCTCCGAAGGCCTGGCAACCAACGATCTTGCTGCAAAGTCGTACCTTGTTGCATTAGGGCTGGACCTGCCAGCCAAATACCCTGATCATATGCCCCTGGGGCCCCTCGAGAAGACATCTCTTCCATATAGATCGTTTGCATAACGAAATCTGCTCCACCACCACCAAATGCAGTTGGCCAGCCCAAGGTTAGCCAACCTCTTTCAGCCAGCTTATTACGGAATGATCGTGTGAAAATAGCTTCATCTTCGTTCATTTCCTCACGATCATTCCGCATATTCCATTCACTGGAAGGAAGTTCTTGATCTAAAAAATGTCGTAATTCCTCCCGGAAGATAGCCTGCTCAGGAGAATCTCGAAATAGCATATTTTCTCAGTAACTTAAGACAAGCCCTGAACTACCTCTAATGCTCGTGGGGCATGCCCCTCAAAATCACGCCCATCAGTATTGATATCACGAATAGTACCTTCACCATCAATCACGAATGTGACACGATTATGAAATCCCATCTCTTCATTTAATACCGCATAATCTCGACCGGTTTGATATTTCGGTGCATCAGATGCAATTGGAAAACTACAACCAAGCTCTTTAGCAAATACACCATTTGCCGCAAAAGAATCTGTACTCACACCCAACACGTGGGCATCAGCTTTTACAAAATCTTCTTCCAATTTCGTAAAAGCAGCCATCTCAGCTGTTCAGCCTCCTGTGAATGCAAGAGGGAAAAATGCTAAGACAAGAGTTTTGTCCTTGTAATCATTAAGAACTATAGCGTCTTCTTCGGTAAATCCGGTTTTTAAAAGAAAATCAGGCGCACTATCGCCAACATTTAAACTCATGACAATCTCCTTAAAATATTTTAAACAGTCTATTCAACAGCATAACAGCACGACTCAAAAACAGAACAATTCTTAATGGCCTTTGAAGTTAGGTTCTCGTTTTTCTAAAAATGCCAACGGCCCCTCTTTTGCATCTTCTGTTGACTGAGCAATAGTCATGGCCATCTGTGCAAAATCAAGATGATCATCAAAAGGCATCTCTAATGATCGATATACCAATTTCTTTGAGAGTTGAATAGCTGTGGCTGGACCATTCGCCAGCTCAGAGGCAAAATCTTTTGTTCGATCCAATAGTTCATCAGGTGCATAAACAGCACTAACATAGCCAATTTCTAAGGCTTCTTGTGCATCAAATAGTTTACCCGTCCAAATCAGCTCCAGAGCCTTTGCTACACCAACAATTCTTGGCAAAGTATAGGCACCACCATCTCCCGGGACTAACCCCATGCGTACATAGGCCATCCCAAAACGTGCCTTCTCGCTAGCAAAACGAATGTCTGCCATAGAAGCCATATCCATGCCAGCCCCCACTGCTGCACCATTCACGGCAGCGATATAGGGTTTCTCAAGTTGAATTAATGCTCGGGGAATATGATGGACAGAATCACGTAATGACTTTCTACGACTACTTACTGTGTCCTGAGAACGCAATACCCCAACACCACCGGCTTCATCTCCAACATCCATCCCTGCGCAAAAGCCTCTTCCCTCCCCCGTAAGAACGATAACGCGCACTTCATCATCTTTGTCTGCGGAACTAATTGCGTCATGCCATTCCTTCAACATTTTGTTGTCAAACGCATTAAGCTTTTCGGGACGATTAAGGGTAATGATTGCAACCCCTTCTGCAACTTCATATTTGATATGTTCATATTTCATTTTTTGGCACCGGTTAAAACGAGATAAATACAAGATACATCGATATTAGTAAACTTAATATATGGAGACAAAAACAACCTCCCAAGTACTAACGCAACAAGTTAAAACAATGCCACAAAAGCCTGGTGTTTATCTAATGCGTAATGAAAAAGGGGAAGTAATCTACGTAGGAAAAGCCACAAACTTAAAAAATAGAGTGCGCTCGTACTTCGGGTCCGCAAGGAGTCTAGAACCAAAAACACGGATACTTCGAGAACACATAACAAACATTGAATACATCATATGTGCGAACCCTGGCGAAGCATTAATCCTAGAAGCAACTCTTATAAAACGTCACCAGCCCTTTTTTAACATTCGTTTAAAAGATGATAAGCGTTACCCATACTTGAAAATCGATGTGCAAAATGACTGGCCTCGTGTATATATCACAAGGAGAATTGAAAAAGATGGTGCCCGATACTTCGGACCATATGCAAATGCAGGATCTATTCGATCAACACTTGACCTGCTAAAAAAGCTTTTCCCTTATCGCTCCTGCACAAAACCAATCACTGGCAATGACCCACGTCCTTGCCTCGATTATTACATTAAGAGATGTATAGCACCCTGCACATCCTACTGTTCACGGGAAGAGTACACAGAGGTTGTCAACCAAATCATTATGTTTCTGGAAGGAAAATCTGACACAGTTCTAAAGCAGTTACAGAGTCAAATGCAATCTGCCTCTGATTCAATGGACTATGAAAGAGCAGCAATGTTACGAGATCAAATAACTGCTTTAGCAAACACTATGGAACGTCAGATGCTAGCAACAACAAAAAAGGAGGACTTGGACATTTTTGGAATTGCCAGAGACAAAGACCACGCCTGTGTTCAAGTGTTTTTTGTTCGTGGAACATCAATGACTGGTCGAGACCATTTCGTTCTTGAAGGTACTAGTGATGAAAAAGACGAAACGATACTAGAAAGTTTTCTGCAACAGTATTACGAAAGCGCACAATTTATTCCAAAACTAATCATCGTACCTTTTTTGCCAGATGGCTTAGACGATTTAGAACAAATTTTAAGTACTAAAAAAGGTACTCAAGTAAAAATTCGTATAGCCAAACGTGGCGAAAAACATAAGCTCTCTGAAATGGCTTCGGAAAATGCGCATGAGACGCTTGTCTCATTGAAGCAGCAATGGTTATCCGATAAAACTAAGGTGGAAATAGCCCTCCAAGAAATACAAGAGGAATTGGCGCTTAGCCAAAAACCGAATCGCATAGAATGCTATGACAACTCGAACCTGCAGGGCACACATGCGGTATCAAGTATGGTGGTGTTCGAGAACGGAAGCGCAAATAAGAAACAATATCGTAAATTTAAAATTAAAACGGTAGCTGGGGCAGATGATTTTGCATCAATGCGAGAAGTCCTGAATCGACGTTTTAAAAAAGCAGCTGACCAATTTGTAATTGCTGCCCAAGAGGCTTCAGAAGAGACAAACACTATTTCTGACGATACAAAATGGGCTCTCCCTGATTTGGTAATTGTTGACGGTGGTAAGGGACAACTAAGCGCTGCTGTCAAAACAATGCGAGAACTTGGGATCTACCATATCCCTGTAGCTGGTCTTGCTAAGCGTCATGAGGAGATTTTCTTACCTGATGAGGATAATCCAATAATTTTGAAGGAAAATTCTGAAGCGCTTTATCTGATTCAGCGTATTAGAGATGAAGCACATCGTTTTGCTATTACATATCACAGAAAGCTGCGAAACAAAGCGGCTCAACAAAGTGCACTTGATACAATTCCCGGAATAGGACCTAAGCGTAAAAAAGCGCTTCTACGAAAATTTGGCTCCTTAAAAGCCTTAAGAGAAGCAGAGACAGATCAAATAGCTGCCACCATCGGTTTTACTCGTAGACTTGCGGAAACTGTAAAGGAACATATCTGATGAAGAAGACACTAGCGGTAGATATTGGGGGAACATTTACTGACTTTGTAGAATTTAATGATGGTGTCGTACGAACCTGGAAAACACCTTCAACACCTCAGCAACCAGCTCAAGCTGTTCTTTCCGGACTTTCGGGATCATCTACTCAATTAGTGCATGGAAGTACCATCGCAACCAACGCAATTCTTGAAAGGAAAGGCGCAAAAACAGTTTTGATCACGACTGCTGGTTTTCAAGATTTATTACAGATCCGGAGACAAGAACGTGAAAAATGTTATGACCTTACTCCAAACCGTAGACCACATGTTATTTCCAGAGATGGAGCAATCTCCGTAAATGAACGAATAGATGCATATGGCCGAATAATCACACCACTTACCGAAAAAGAGATCTCGAGAGTCCAAAAATTAGCCCTACAGAGTGGTGCGGAAACGTTTGCTATATGCTTTCTATTTTCCTTCTTAAACAATGTACATGAATTACAAATTGCTCGAGCATTAAGAGCCGCCGGCCTTCATGTGGTCGTTTCCTCAGAAGTATCTCCCGAGTACCGAGAATACGAGCGCGCCAGCACGACTGCCTTGAATGCATTCTTACAACCTACAATTCGTTCCTATTTAGACGAATTATCAGAGAAACAACCTGACTTAAGAATTATGCATTCAGCAGGAGGTCTAACGAGTGCGGAACTCGCGAGCGAAAGACCAGTTTCTTTAGTTATGAGTGGACCAGCAGGAGGTGTTTTAGGAGCACTAAAAACAGCACAGGCTTCAAACCTATCCAAAATTATAACTTTCGATATGGGAGGTACAAGCACAGATGTAGCCCTGTGTGACGGAAGCCCCAATTTTCGGAACACTGCAGAAATTGATGGGCTTACTCTACAAACCTCATTAATTGACATCATAACTGTTGGCGCTGGAGGAGGTTCTTTGGCAAAAATTGACGATGGCGGAGCACTTACTGTTGGCCCAGAAAGCGCGGGGGCACACCCCGGGCCAGCTTGTTACGGCACCGGAACAGAGGCAACAGTTACTGATGCAAATCTTGTATTAGGCCGCTTAAGAACAGAACAACTTTTAGGCGGAAAAATAGAGCTTAACTTAGAACGATCACGCACCGCGTTAGGAAATATTGGCGAACCCTCATCAAGTGCGAAGTCAGTTATTGAAGTAACCAACGCAACAATGGCAAAAGCAATACGAAAAGTCAGTGTCGAACGCGGATACGAGCCTGAAGATTTTAGTTTAGTCGCCTTCGGTGGGGCAGGTCCTTTACACGCTTGCGAGCTCGCTCAAGAAGTCGGGATAAAAAAAGTTTTGATACCCAGTAAACCAGGCGTACTTTCTGCAATTGGAATCGGTACCGCAACTGAAGTTATTGAACGTAGCGAAACAATTTTATTAGCTTTATCTGACCCAAAAATAAACGAAAGGTTAGTACAAACCTCAAAAAAATTAGAATCTCAAATACAAGATGACTTTTCATCAATTGGGAAAAAAATTAACTTAATAAAATGGTCAGTAGATGCTCGTTACAAAGGTCAGGCACATGAACTGCGTACTCCCATACTTTCTCCTTCTGATGATTTAGCAAGTTCTTTCCACAAGCTACATGAGAAGGAATATGGTTTTGCTAACCATAAGAGGGAAGTGCAAATCGTAGCACTGCGCTGTCGTGGCGAAGGAAAAAATCCACACATCCCCGTTTTTGAAAACAGCACAAACAACAGCCTAAATCTGTCTATAGAAATTGAAGGAACACCTTCACGCCTTTACTCCAGAGACAATTTACCAAAAAAGGTTCAGGGACCTGTGGTGATCACACAAAGCGATACTACAATTTTCATTCCACCAGGTTGGCAGGGAAGAGAAGATGACTCTGGAAATTTAATTTTGGAGTACAAGAATAGTGAGTAACCCAGCACAACTATCAATCTGGAACTTATTACTATCATCGATTGCAGATGAAATGGGTATAGCTTTGTGGCGTACTGGACATTCGCCAAATATACGTGAACGTAAAGATTTTTCATGTGCTTTGTTTGACATAGAAGGGGGGCTGGTTGCCCAAGCAGCCCATATCCCAGTTCACCTGGGTGCCATGCCTGAAGCAATAAAAGTTATATCTCGTCTTGCCCCTTGGGACGAAGGCGACATAGTAATCCTGAATGACCCATATTTAGGCGGAACTCACCTGCCAGATATAACACTTGTATCACCTGTTTTTTCAAAAGGTACGATGCTTGGCTTTGTTGCAAATCGAGCACATCATGCTGATATAGGTGGAATGTCAGCCGGTTCAATGCCTGTTGCATCAGAACTTTATCAAGAAGGATTAATAATTCCACCGCTCCGTCTATATAGGAAAGGTGTGCGCAACCAAGAAGTTCTCGAACTTTTACTAAGAAATGTGAGAACACCTAATGAACGAATAGGAGACCTTGAAGCACAAATAGGAGCACTTGCAATTGGCGCAAAAAGACTACAAGACTTAGTCACAAAGCATGCTATTACCAAAGTCGATTTTTGGATGTCCGAACTAAAAAACTATGCGGAACGATTAACAAGATCCGCTATTTCTGAAATACCTGATGGCATTTATGAAGCCGTAGATCACATGGAAGGAAAAGAAAACGTATTGCTACCAATCTGCGTGAAAACAACCGTTAAAGGTGACACTATTACTTTTGATTTCACTGGAACAGCAAAACAACAAGAAGCTTCTATTAATGCAGTCGCGGCAGTTACAAGATCAGCTGTACTGTACTGTATCCGTTGCTTGCTACCTCAAGATACGCCTTCAAACGAAGGCGTATCGCGACCTATAGAAACTATTATTCCCGAAGAAAGCCTTGTTAACGCAACAGCTCAGCATGCAGTTTCTGCAGGAAATGTAGAAACGTCTCAAAGAATTACAGACGTAATTTTAAGATCGCTATCTATAGCCCTACCCGATATTATTCCCGCGTCAAGTGCTGGAACAATGAGTAATTTCACCTTTGGGAGTGCTTCTGGTAATCAGCCATTCGCCTATTACGAAACAATCCCCGGTGGTTCTGGTGGAGGGCCCAATAGCCCAGGTGAAAACGGCATTCAAACACATATGACAAACACCCTAAATACGCCAACAGAAGCAATAGAAACAGAATTTCCAGTACGTGTTAGAAATTTTTCAGTCAGATCAGACAGTGGAGGCCTAGGTGAACAACAAGGTGGCAATGGATTGGTAAGAGAGATAGAATTTCTAACAAATATGGTCGCAAGTATAGTAGGAGATCGCAGGAAGAAAGGAGCACTTGGACTTGGAGGAGGTAGCGATGGGATTCCTGCCCAGAATACTTATATAGACCCGAATGGAGAAGAAACCGAGTTAGAAGGTTCAGTACAACTCACAGTTCAAAAAGGTGATCGCTTGCGTATAGAAACACCAGGAGGAGGAGGCTGGGGTAAAAAAGGGGGAATCGACTAATCTTCACTTTTGTCCTATCTTTTGAATATGCCAGACAAAGTAGAAAAAGAGATCGAAGAAATACTTTCGAAATTCAGTGAATTTTCTGGAGAAACAGAAAATAAATCAACGGAGCATCCCGAAATTATTCCTTTCACTAAAAAACCTGGCATATCTGGGCACTGGAAGAGTCTGAATAAAAACCGTAGATTTGAAAAAAAGTCAGTATTTTCAAAAGTAAACCTGACATCATCAAAAATATTTATATCATCTTCCGTTTTGGCAATAAGTGGCTTCTTGCTGAAGATTATCTGGGGCTGGGAAGGTTTCCTATGGATTGCTTTTACTGGGATTCTAATTTTTTTAGCTGGCTTTGTATGGAACTTGTTTATCTCAAAACAAAATTACAAAGGAAGGGTTTTCCCTACCAGGGCTAGCGGGGGGACTCAAGGTGGTTATTGGCGCGGGAGATATATCGAATATGGTGCTAAAAAACAAAACTTCCGGACAAAAATTAAGAAACCTTTTCGCAATTAGCCAAAAATGAAAAAACCTTTTCGTGTCTCTTTCCAAATACTTCTAACCACAGCAATCTTTGCTACATTTTTAACTTTCTCTTGTCGCAATACTGAAATTGAAATTGCCAAACACACGAAAAAAATCACGGAACCTAAAGCGGTACCTACAGCATATCTCGAACCCGATATGAAAATATATCAGGCTTCCGATGGTACTGAAATTTCCCAAAGTGAGTTAATAAAAGATATAGAGGAACCTAATGAAACAACATATATCGTTAGAGATGGCGAAACATGTAATACGATCGCTGAAAAAATCGGAACCACGGTTAATTTGATCCTTCAAAGCAACCCGCAACTCAACAATGATTGTACAAATCTGAAGGAGGGAGACATATTAGCTATTCCTGCACCTCAACAAAGTGAACCTACAGTGACAATAAGAGATGAAAATATCGAACATCTTGTTCAAGAAGGAGAGACTTGTGGACAGATTGCCAAAATGTACACAGTCACTTTAACTGAACTATTAACGACAAACGGATTAACTGAAGAAGATTGCCAAAAAATGCAGATAGGTGTTGTTTTATCGATCCCTTAGAGAATGATCTTGAAGATCACCTAAAACATCATCTGTATGTTCACCAAGCTCTGGAGCCGGTAATCTAAGCTCCCATGGAGTGGAACTTAAATGGTAAGGAGCTCCGGGCATTTCATGCTCTTTATTTGCGTCGGAAATACTAACAGACACTATATGACCTCGTGAACGAAAGTGATTATCTTCCAATATTTCATGAGGCTCACGTACTGTTCCCCAAGGAAGCCGGCGATGCTGAGCTCCTCGATAAATTTCTTCAGCACTTTTGCTCGCAATAAATTTTGCTAACTCACTATTTATTTCCTTCGATTCTGTGGTTCCACGACCACCTTGGCGTGCCAACGGATCATCAAACCGGGCATCATCTAATTGCAGGCCGAACCCATCATTCTGAAGCCATTTCTTAAAATCAAGCCAAGACTCGGCAGATCTACCAGTACCGAAAACAAGAATATACTTCTCATCTGCAGTTGGAAATTGCCAAGGATCAGTACGCTGCACTGATGCATGCCTACTGGTCTGTCTCAAAATATTTTTCCCTGTGTACAACCAATAAGGTAGCCCAACTTCAGTCGTACTACTTAAGGCTTCATGCATGGAACAATCAATTAATTGTCCTTCCCCGCTCTTTAAGCGATGCCGTAATGCGACTAATGTTCCGATGACTGCATAGTGACTTGCAGTTTTATAAGCCAAATCACCTTTTCCGTGTATAGGCGGTGCATCTGGAACATCCTCCGGACTATAACCATTCATGGACATTGGACCACCTGCAGCCAAAGCAGTCATGTCAGATGCCCCATACTGTGACCAAGGTCCATCAAGCCCATATGGTGTGATCGAACACCATAAAAGACCGGTATTCCGTTTTGCAATTTCTTCGTACCGTATGCCTAAACTCGGTAAATCATCAGGAACATGATCTTCAATTACTAAATCTGCTTCGTGAATCAAATCAAGTAAAAGATTTCTATCTTCTTCACTATTTCTGTAATCAAGAACTACTGAGCGCTTATTAGTATTGTGATAAAAAAAATTAAGTGAACGATTTGGTCCAGGAATATCATCAACGAATGGACCAATTTTTCTCGAAGGCGACCCCGTAGGAAGTTCAACCTTTATTACATTTGCACCCATATCACCAAGTAATTTCGCAGCATATTCCCCTAATGGACCACACATTTCAACTATTGTCAGATTCTCTAAAGGACCCATTACATAAAAACTCCCTTCGCTCGAAGATCAGCGATTTGATGACTTGATAAACCAAGAACTTCCTGCATAACCTCATCTGTATGCTCACCAAACATTGGCGAAGCTTTGCGAACTGAACCGGGAGTCAATTGCAAAAGAGGAGCTACTCCATCATATGTACTCTGGCCCAATTCAGGATGATATACGGTCTGCCACCATTCCCGAAAATCCAACTGTGGATCTGTCTCGACGCGGTCACCAGGCTTCTGACATACTGCAGCCTTTATACCGGCAGACTGCAAAAGTGCCATTAATTCATATCCGTCACGGGCACGAGTCCACTTTTCAATATTCCTATCTAGACTCTCTTGATGGCGTAAACGACTTTCATTTGTTGAAAAAGCTGAATCATTAATCCACTCATTTGACAGGTCATCACTGAGTTTAAGCACACGTACAAATGATTCCCATTCAGCATCACTTAAACAAGCTATCGCGATCCATTGATCATCATCACCATTTCTCTCGAGTGTCCGATACGTATTATGAGGCGCAACCTGAGGTTCCCACGCATGATTCCCTGGGGGAAACCCTACCCGTTTCCATGCACGATTGTTAACTGTGTAATCAAGTACGGCAGAACCGGTAAGAACTGATCCAGCTTCCACTTGTGAAAGATCAATGTATTGTCCATCACCAGCTATATCACGATGATACAGAGCCATAAGAATCGCAATTGCAGCTGAATAACCAGCAGTATGATCCATAAAGGAAAAACCCCAGCCAGCAGGGGGTGCATCAGGTAAACCTGACATTATCGTTTGGCCACTTAACGCTTGGGCAGTTGGACCCCAAGTAGTGTAATGGTTATCAGGCCCACTATGACCAAAACCAGAAACAGAACAATAAATAATATCTTTGCGCAGTTCTTTTAAATGATCGTATCCAAAACCCCACGACTCTAGTACACCGCTAGAAAAATTTTCAATGATAACATCAGACTCTGTAACTAACTGTGAAAATACCTCTGAACCTTCAGGGTGCCGAATGTTAAGAAGAATGCTTCGCTTGTTACGATTGATATAATTAAAAAATCCAGAATTATTAAGTGTTGGGCCATCCCCAATTATTGGTCGACCCATTCTGATAGGATCCACTGCTTGCTCATGCTCAATTTTGATAACATCTGCACCAAAATCACCCAAAATACGCGTACAGACAGGCCCAGCAATTATCCAGGTCAAATCTAAAATACGTATTCCATCAAGGGGAAGCGGCGCTAACATAAGCCGATTGTACCGGTCATTGGGAACTTTGGCCCTAAGCAATAACGTAAGCATGTTAGGCTATAAAAAATACTTACAAAGCGGAGAAACTTATGGCTATTCGGAAATCAACTGCAACTTGGAACGGCACCTTAAAAGACGGAAATGGTGAAATGAGTATCGGTGCAGGAACCTATAAGGGACCGTACACATTTGCAAGTCGATTTGAAGAAGAAGAGGGAACCAATCCAGAAGAGCTCATTGGTGCAGCACATGCAGGTTGTTTTTCAATGTTCTTATCGGCATTGATCTCAAATAATGAATTGACACCTGATAAAGTTGAAACAAGTGCAACTGTACATCTGGAAGATGGTCCTACAATCACAAAAATAGAACTTTATTGCGAAGCGAAGGTACCAGGGATTAACGAAGAGACCTTTCAAGAACTAGTTACACAAGCAAAAGAAAATTGTCCAGTTTCAAAAGCACTTGCTAGTGTCCCTGAAATTATCGTAACTGCCTCATTGGAAAATTAAGAAAAACCTGATAAATCAGGTTTTTCTTAATGTGTTTTGCTCTAATTACTTATTCCTCAAAAGTAATTACACTCCTATTTACCTCGCCATTCTTTAAAGCGGCAAAGGCCTCGTTAATGCCATCAAGATCATATCTTCGAGAGATAAGTTCATCGATTTTTAAACGCTTTTGTCGATACAGTTCCATTAACCAAGGCATATCATGAGTCTGTCTAGTAGATCCGTAGAAGGAACCAATCATTCCCTTTTCACCAAGGAAGGCAGCCCCTGGAAGCGTAACTGATGAAGCAGCTGGAAGCATGCCGACAATAACTGCTCTTCCCCCACGTTTAATCATTTCAAAACATTGCTCTGCAGTAACTGTCAGTCCAATTGCTTCGAATGCATAATCTACACCACCCGGGACAAGTTCCTGTACAGCAGCTACAGGATCACCAGATGATGCATCAACTACATCAGTTGCACCAAACTCCCTAGCAGAAGCAAGCTTGTTCTCAAGCATATCTACCGCGATGACGCGTGAAGCACCAGATGCAATAGCACCCTGAATTACATTCAAACCAACACCTCCACACCCAACAACAGCAACGGTCGAACCAACTTCAATACGTGCAGTATTTGAAGCTGCACCAACTCCAGTCATAACACTACAACCAACAAGTGCAGCAACCTCCATTGGCACATCATCAGGAACAGGCACACAAGCGCTAGCGCTTATAAGCTGGTGTTCTGCAAAAGCAGACATCCCTGCGAATTGCGTAACACTCTCCCCACCAAAAGATAATCGATCATGACGTCCTAAACCCTGCCCCCCAGTGCACAAGTAGGGCTTTCCTTGAACACAGTTATCACAAATCGCACAGGATGCAACAAAGGCTACAACGACTCTGTCTCCGGGAGCCACATTCGTCACACCTTCACCTATTTTTTCAACCACACCAGCAGATTCATGTCCCAAAACGACAGGAAATCTAGTCGGATATAATCCTTCCATAAAATGCAGATCCGAATGGCAAACACCAGTCGCACTAGTCTTTACGAGAACCTCACCTGCTCTGGGTTCATCGATATCAATATCTTCGATCAAAAGTGGCTGATCGACGCCATGTAATACTGCAGCTTTCACAGTACCTCCTGTTTAGGTAAAAGAGATTTAAAGATGTTATCAATAATATGCAAACTTTGATACGCATCAAAGCCATTTCATTAAATTGGGACAATTGCAATAGTTAACTAACTTAAATCGGAAGTACACTAAACCTATTGATGTCTACTGAACGTCTACAAAAAATTCTATCTAACGCAGGGATTGCCTCTCGTCGAGACGCCGAAAAAATGATCGTTGGTAATAGGGTTGCTGTAAATGGAAAAATTGAGAATATCTTAGGCTCCCGAGCGAATCCCGTTGATGATCTCATCACCGTAGATAATATTCCTATAAGCTTTCAAAAATATCGATACGTAGCATTAAATAAACCACCTGGTGTATTAACCTCTGCACGCGATGATCGTGGGAGAAAAACAGTGTTAGATCTTTTAGGGAAAAATGATATAACAATGCATCCAGTCGGAAGACTTGATCTTGAGTCAGAAGGATTAATTTTACTCACAAATGATGGAC
The DNA here is from genome assembly GCA_022451885.1 of Dehalococcoidia bacterium. Lineage (GTDB taxonomy): Bacteria > Chloroflexota > Dehalococcoidia > Tepidiformales > Tepidiformaceae > JAKUNN01. Next base: position 37,064 of record JAKUNN010000028.1, read on the forward strand.
AACTCACCAATTTACTAACTCATCCAAAGCATAGAGTGGAAAAGGAATACCTTGTTGAAATAGACCGCCCACTAGGAAAAGTACAACGCTTACGTTTAATGCGAGGGATCTACGAAAAAGGAGAACTTCTAAAAGCTACTGCAGTCGAAAGAGCAAGAGAATCCAACACATCAGATTCGGAAGAAGATCGCTGGCTTTTAATAACATTGCAAGAAGGGAAAAATCGAGAGATTCGTCGGATGATGGGAGTAATGAAAAGAAGAATTCAAACTTTGCGAAGAGTTCGCATCGGATTACTAAATCTTGGAACCTTAAAAATAGGTGAGTTCCGCAATTTGAGTTCAGATGAAATAGCTACACTTTATGCACCCTTCAAAGGAACGGAAAATATGCAATGAAGGAAAATACTCTTAATGCAAGTGTTCTGCCTATAGCGATCGATGGTGCTGCAGCTTCAGGCAAAACAACCTTAGGTCGTGCCCTATCCGAAATCTTCGGAATTTCTTTTTTAGATACAGGGCTTATGTATCGCGCTATTACATATTTAGCAATCAACGAAAAGGTCCCGCCGAGCAATCCAGGTGCCTGCACTGAATTAACTAAAACAATCGGTATTAGAATTACAACGGACCAATGGGCACGAATAACAATCGAGGATAAAGATGTGACCGAACTTTTGCATACTTCAGAAATCGAAAAGCTTGTCAGCCAATACAGCGCACTTGCAGGTATAAGAAATTATATGGTCGATCTACAAAGAAAATTTGCAAAAGATGTCCCTTCAATTTTGGCTGGTCGAGACATCGGTACAGTTGTTTTACCAAATGCACCAATAAAATTTTTTTTGCAAGCACCCGAAACGATCCGCGCAAAACGTAGACAAGCCGAAACATCCCAAACAAAAAATAAAATTGAAGAACTCATCAGGTCCAGAGATAAAATAGATAGCTCTCGTACTATCAGCCCCTTACGTCCTGCAACAGATGCAATAGTCTTAGAAACTGGTATAAATAACGTGAAAGAGATGGTTCATATGGCAGTCAGACACATTAATAAGTCCAAAATCTAATGCTTATCAAAATACTAGGCATTATCCATCTACCCTTACTACAATACTCCCCACGTTTTTACTGGTTATTCTTGCAATTCGGTCGATGGATAGTTTTCTTATTTGCTCAATTACAAGTCAAAGGGCTAACACAAGTCCCAAACACCGGTCCGCGAATTGTGGTTTCAAATCACCAAAATAATCTTGATGTCGTAGTTCTTACTATTGCTCTTCCTTTGCAGATGCGCTACATGGCTAAAAGTGAACTCTTCTTAATACCTTTTTGGAGACAAATTATGGCTTGGTTCGGTGCCTTTTCAATCGAACGAGGCAAAGGGGATATAGAAGCCATGAAGCATGCAGAGGATCTACTCCTGGAAGGTAATACACTAGTGATGTTTCCAGAAGGAACACGTAGTCGTACTGGAAGAATGGGCAGATTTCATCGTGGCACGGCCGTTTTAGCATTACGATCAGGTGCAACTATCATTCCTTGCGGCGTTTCGCTAACAGACAAAGTTAAAACACCTTTCCATTTGGTTACCCGACCTCCTCTAGCATTAAATGTTGGCGCACCGATTACGGTCATGAGAGAGAATCCAAATAATGAAAATGTTGCCTCGCTAACTGAAGAAATTGCAAAAGCTGTAGAGCAACTACTACCTCGAGAGTATCGACGTAAAAACACTGATGCAAAAAGCGTTAAAGCATGAACTCCTGCATACTTTTAGCTGCTGGCATTTCATCTCGTATGGGCAAACCCAAAGCAATGTTGGACTGGTTCGGCGAACCCTTAATTAACTACCAAATACATCAACTAAAAGAGGGTGGTATCGACGAAATTGTTGTAGTACTTGGATATCACTCTGATGAAATCCGTAGAAACCTTCGCAATCTTGATGTACGAATAGTATCAAATTCTCTTTACCACCAAGGTCGTGCTAGCTCCCTCCGTGCTGGGGCGAAAGCTATAAGTGCCACTGCAAACACAATTTTGATCCTAAACATAGATCAGCCAAGAACTAAAACACTTATTAAGAAGCTGTTAGAGATACATTTGGATGAGAAAAATGAAGCAACTCGCCCAAATCATCAAGGAAAGCATGGGCATCCGATATTGATAAATGGAAAATTTCGTCATCTTTTAATATCGGCAACTGAAAAAGAATTAGGTCTAAAAGGAGTATTAAGAAAAATTAAAAGAATTTCAGAAATTGAAACCGATGATTCCTGCTTAATGGATTTAAATACACCAGAAGACTATCAAGATGGTTTAAGTAAATACAGAATCTCTTAATGGTTATCCGATATGAAAATCCTAATAGTTATGATTGTGTAATTTTTGACTTGGACGAAACGCTTATCGATGATCGGACTGCCTGGTGTTACACAATTGAGGAAGCAATTTTAAGTACTCTTGGAAAAAGAATTGATCCGCATCCATTGCTAGAAGAGTACCGTACGCGCCCCTGGGAAGATGTGATTTCCCTGTTAATAGAAAGCAGGGAAATCCAACAAGCATGTCTAGCACTATGTCTACGAATGGAACGGCGGAGCAGTTTAAAACACCTGTTGGTTTTTGATGGAATAGGAATGGCATTAGATAAAATTCGAGATCTCGCGGAAATCGGAGTTATTTCGCGGTGGCCATATAGTGAAGCAACCAAAAGAATACAATCAACAGGTCTAGACCGTTTTTTTACAGCAATCATAGGCACGGATGAAAATAAGTCTTGGGATCCAAGTTTACAATTCAGTGAATGCTACGACTTGCTAGGACACGAAAAATCAAACAGCCTCTATATCGGTGGCGAAACATTTGATATAAACAGCATAATTTCGCACGGTAGTGTTGCCATAAGTGCAGGTTGGGCAGGATACGAAAGTCCTATTCTGACTCCCGCTTCATTAGCAGCACTGGTGCAAGCTGGCCCGCACCATTAATGTTAGAGTGCGAAGTTAAAAAAACATATTTGAGGAGTATCAAGTGGTAACTAAAGTTGGGATTAACGGATTCGGTCGAATTGGACGCCAAGTCATGAAAACCATTAATGAAAGACATTCAGACGTACTACAAGTTGTAGCGGTAAATGACTTAGTTGATAACGAAACTAGTGCAAATTTACTTAAATACGACAGCAATTATGGACGATGGCAAGGTGAAATTAAACCGACTCAAGATGGTATAGAAATTGATGGCCGTCTAGTGAATGTTTTTAACGAACGCGAACCTGGAAACATCCCATGGGAATCTGTTGGAACAGAAATAGTTATTGAATCTACTGGCTTTTTCACTGATGCAACAAAAGCAGCCGAACACAGAAGAGGCAGTGTCAAAAAAGTAATCATCAGTGCACCTGCCAAAAACGAAGATATCACCATTGTTCTAGGAGTAAATGACAAATTATATAATCCTGAAGAACATCATGTAATTTCAAACGCAAGCTGCACAACGAATGGATTAGCACCAGTTGTAAAAGTCTTGGTAGACAATTTTGGATTTGTTAAAGGTCAAATGACCACAGTTCACTCATATACGAGCTCACAAAAAATTCTGGACCAAGCAGGCGGAAGTAATCCACGAGAGATGCGTTCAGGCGGAATGAATATCGTACCAACTTCAACAGGTGCTGCGCGAGCATTACGCCTAGTTATTCCAGAAGTCGAAGGAAAACTAGATGGATTAGCCTATCGAGTACCTACACCGACTGTTTCAATTGTTGAAATAGTTGCTCTAACTGAACGTGAAACAAGCGTTGAAGAAGTGAACTCTACAATTGAAAAAATTGCCTCAANTGAAATGAACGGAATACTAGGCATCACTCATGATCCTGTTGTTTCTATGGACATGAAAGCAGATGAGCGATCTAGCATAGTGGACGGACAATCAACAAATGTAATAGCAGGAAACATGGTTAAAATTGCTGCATGGTATGACAATGAATGGGGATATGCCTGTCGATTATCAGATTTATGTGCACTCGTGGTAGAAAAAGGATTGAAGTAAGGCCTTTAAGCATCAATACTAGGCAGAATAAACCCTACCTTTGTGTTCTCTAATCAGAACAAGCTGAACGGCTACGGACTATATAACAAAGATGTTTGACACACTGACCAACAACTTACAGGCAGCGTTTCAGCGCTTTGGGAGCCATGGTTCCGTAACAGAAAAGGATTTAGATACCGTTCTCCGTGATGTGAGACTTGCGCTACTTGAAGCTGATGTAAACTTTCGCGTAGTAAAAGAGCTCATATCTCGCATACGCACAAAAACATCTGGAGCAGGCATCCTTAAAAGCCTGACACCGGCTCAACAAATAATAGATATCGTAAATCAAGAAATGATTGCTACCCTGGGTACTGACTCCAGTGAGCTATTAAGGTCACCTAACCCACCAACCATTATCTTAATGGCAGGACTGCAGGGGTCAGGCAAAACAACGAGTACCGCAAAACTGGCAAACTACTTAAAAGGGCAAGGACTTAATCCTTTAGTTGTTGCCTGTGATGTTTATCGTCCAGCAGCAATAGAACAACTTGCATCTTTAGCACAACAGGTAGATATCCCCTGTTATAAAGAAGAGGATTCTCAACTACCAGTTGAAATTGCTTCAAATGCAATCAAACGAGCAAAAGAAATCAATGCCACACACGTTGTCATTGATACTGCAGGCCGCCTACACATAGATACGGCTCTAATGAATGAAATTAAAGAAATATATACCAAAGTCAAACCACATGAAATCTTGTTCGTAGCAGATGCCATGGCTGGACAAGACACGGTGAACGCAGCAAAAGAATTCCACGAACACACAAATATTACGGGCGTAATACTAACAAAAATTGATGGAGATGCACGTGGAGGTGCCGCATTAAGTCTTCGCGAAGTTCTTGGCGTTCCAATTAAATTTATGGGGACCGGAGAAACACCAAATGCCCTTGAAATTTTTCACCCTGAAAGAATTGCTAGCCGGATCTTAGGAATGGGAGATGTTTTAAGTTTGGTAGAAAAAGCCAAGGCTTCGATGGACAACGATAACCCAGAAAAAATGAATGAGAAGCTAAAACAAGGAACCTTCGATCTACAAGATTTCATCGAACAGCTAAAACAAGTTAAACAAATGGGTTCATTAAACCAAATAGCACAAATGCTACCAGGCTTTAAGCAAATGAAAACAAACCCTTTAAGTAATAATTTAGACGAATCATATATCGATCATGTAGAGGCAATCGTCCTATCTATGACGCCACGAGAAAGACAACGTCCAGAATCAATAGATGGCAAGCGTCGAAGACGTATTGCAAACGGTTCAGGACAAACGCCTGCAGAAGTCAATCGGCTACTTAAACAATTTTTTGAAGCACGTAAGATCGCTCGACAAGTAATGCGGGGTAATATTCCGTCACTTGGAAATTTTAGATAGATAGACTGCGCACATAAGAAACTATTAAGCTAGCATCAATAGACATCTATCACAGTGAGGGCACATGCTTCGTATTCGTTTAAGACGAAGTGGTAAAAAGGGACAGAACTTTTACCGCGTTGTAGTAGCAGATCAACGTTCACCTAGGGACGGGGCTTTTTTAGAAATCTTAGGATCCTACAATCCACATGCGAATCCGCCCACAACAACCATAAATAAGGATGTTATCAAGAATTGGATCGACCAAGGTGCACAACCTTCGGAGGCCGTTGCAAAAATTTTAAAAAGACTGGATTCAGGCGGAATTATTCCGGAACCCATCTCCACAGATACTATAGATCAAGAGTCAGAAAAGACTGAAGACNCTAGTCCAAGTCTNGCAACTTCTGAAAGTNAACCTGCNGAAACTGTGGATGCTACCCCTTCTACAGAAGAACTTGCTGGGGAAATTGATTCAGAAACAAATGAAACTTCTAACGAATTAGAAACAGAAGACACCAAACCGGAGAAAACAGAATAATGAGTTCTAAGATGTCAGACATCGTTGAATATGTCGCTAAAACCCTAGTAAATGAGCCCGATGAAGTCAAAGTTAGTGAAGATCAAGGTGATGACCGTTTAATTATTCATCTTGATGTGGCTGATGGCGATATGGGACGTGTGATTGGTCGGAACGGGAGGGTTGCATCTGCCATTCGTTCACTCCTAAAAGTAGCTGCCATCAAAGAAGATGCTCGCGTCGGCTTGGAAATTGGCGACTAAAAGTCCTGAACCTCGTGAAGGCTTCGCAGCTGTCGGACTAATCTTAGGACCACATGGAACAGGTGGAGCGCTAAGGGTGAAACCCTTCAACCCATCTACAAAACACCTAGATGCAGGTCGCTCGGTTCAACTTAAAGGCATAGATGTTCGAATTAAATCCATGAGAGCAAATCAAGACTTCTTTGTAATTAATGTTTCAGGAATAGACACCCGAACAAAAGCGTCAGAAACGAAAGGTCTTCTCTTGGAAGTACACGAAGATAAATTAGAACGAGAAGAAAATTCTTGGTTCATACACGAAATAGAAGGCTTAGAAGTTTTTGATGAAAACAACCAGTTCATCGGCAAACTGGAAGAAGTACTCCAGCCTGGCGCAAATGATGTCTATATGATTAAAAAGGATGATAGGGAAATTCTCATACCTGCAACAAAAGAAGTGATCGAAGAAATAAACCTAACAAAAGGTTTGATGAAAATAAGATTAGAAAATTATCCGCAAGACAACCCAACTTAGGTATTGAAAGCCTTTTCAACTTTCCTTACACTAAAAAACCCTGAAGTTAGATATCCCGCCTCTCACTTCGAGGTTTATTTCGAAAGGGATCGAAAATGGCAAACGTTGAAACTATTGATACTGAATGTACTCACCACTGGAAACTCGCCCCACCTAGCGGTGAACTGACTTATGGCACCTGTAAAAAATGTGGTACAGAAAAAGAATTCACGGGAGAGACCAGTTATAGAATTGGCCGTGGCGGGAAGCGCGAGTAATCTCTCGATTTGCTTTGCTTGTTCGCTCTTCCTACGATACTTAGTACGGGGACATAGCTCAGTTGGGAGAGCGCAGCGTTCGCAATGCTGAGGTCGGGGGTTCAAATCCCCCTGTCTCCACAAACTGTAAAAAAAAATCGCTTATCATAAGAAACTATACTTAGTCCTATATTTTTAAGAGGTGGCGCTATGCCTGAAATAGCAGACCAACAACTAGAAGACTTACAGAATCGAAAAGCTGAAGCACTTGCTGGTGGTGGTGAAAAACGTATAGAAGCGCAACATGAAAGAGGTAAGTTAACGGCCCGTGAGAGAATTGAGATCCTTCTTGATGAAGGAACTTTCGAAGAACTCGACCCACTTGTAAAACCAAGGAACGTAGAACGTGGCCCCGAAGCAGTAGTCACAGGCTGGGGACATGTCGACGGTCGTCCC
>JAKUNN010000029.1 GCA_022451885.1 Dehalococcoidia bacterium
TCTTGTTAATTATGCTGGTATTTTGGATGGCCCTGGCCGAGGGAAATAAGTGTGGGAGCTAAGCGACGACGAGTGGCAAAATTCAGTCGCAGTTAATTTAGACGGCACCTTTTATTGCACACGTAGCGCAATCCCGGTTATGCAACAGCAACAAAGCGGTATTATCTTAAATATAGCGAGTGGTATGGGGATGCGTGCAACACCACAGAGTCCTGGTTACGCAGCATCGAAAGCCGGAGTTATTAATTTAACTGAAACAGTTTCTGCTGCTCTTGCTCGAGATAACATACGAGTAAATTGCATTACTCCTGGATTAGTAGCACAACAACCAGCCTCTAATTCGACTGAGAAACAACAGCAATTGGACCGCGGTAAATTCATCACAGTAGGACGCCTAGGAGAAGCTTGGGAGCTCGGACCTCTTGCACTTTTTCTTTGCTCTGATGCATCATCCTACGTCACAGGTGCAAATTTTTGTATTGATGGTGGGGGGCTCGCAGGTGGAATAGCACCTACCGGTTATAAGCCTGACATAAATGGAGTTAATGATGACTGAGTGGGAACGTCACGCTGGATTTGATCTATCTTCAAAAAAGGCTCTTGTCATTGGCTTTTCAAATCCGGCAGGCGCAGCAATCGCCACATCCCTTGCCGAAGCTGGTGCACATGTTGCAACAGCTTCTTCTACTTTGGATGGAGATGAAGTTATGAATGCAAAGCGGGCAAGTAAAGCAATCAAGGCACTGGGGAAACAAACTTTTAGTCAGGGATGGGACGTAACTCTACCTGTAAATATTCAAGTAGGCTTACGACAAATATGTAAGGAATTTGGGTGTCCAGATATCCTTATATACAACGCTGATTTCGCACTAACAAAACCCCTTTTAAAGACAACAGATACAGAATTCAGCAAGGTTCATCAAATTAATCTCCATGGTGCGTTTGCAACTGCGCGTTCTTACGTTCGGGAGCTTAAAGAAAATAGTGGGAAAATAATTTTTGTTAGTAATATTTTTGGCTCACGAGGCTTAAGTAATATGGCGGCATATTCAAGTGCAAAAGCAGGAATCTCAGGCCTCACAGCCTCACTAAGCCAGGAACTGGCTCCGCAAGTTAACGTAAATTGTATAGCAAGTGGCTGGATGGATTGGACACAAGGACGAGGTATAAATTCAGTCGAAGATAATCTCTTACTAAGATTTATTCCTTCGAGAAGATTTGGTGAGGCTTCTGAACTCAGTGCTTTAGCCGTATTGCTCTCTTCAGAGGCCGCAAACTATATCACCGGTCAAACCTTTACTATTGATGGTGGAGTTTCCACACATTTATAAACGTAATTTTGGTCCCCAGCTTATCTTAGTTAATATAAAAACATGAGTCAGAATCTCCCTTTAAGCGGCCTAAATGTACTTGAGCAATGTGGATGGAATGGGATTTTAACTGGACGTCTCTTGGCAGAGGCAGGCGCAAAAGTAATCAGAGCTTATCCTGAGAACCAAGACCCTCTTGAAAAAGAAGCTCCTTTTTTTGGAAACTCTACTACTTCAATTCCAGGGACCTGGTTCAACTCAGGTAAACAATTATTTCCATTATCTGAAGGAAATCAAGGAGAAAAAGAGTTCTTAGAACTACTTAAGAACGCTGATGTTTTAATAGAAGATTGGGGTCCAACCAATAAAATTTTCCAGGCTACAGAACTTCAGAATTTACATGAAGACCTCGTCCATTTATCAATGACACCAATGGGATTGAATGGACCTTGGAACAAATTAAGCACCAATGACCTAATTCTTAGTGCATTAAGTGGTGGTATTTCTGTAACTGGACTTCCAAACATGGCTCCTTTAAACAGTTACGGTTATCAATCCTATAATGCGGCTGGGTTTTATGGAGCAATTTGCGCTTTATCTGGCATACGACTACGTGACATAACAGGGGAATCTCAGCAAATAGACTTTTCAGTACATGAAGCAATGACAACTTGTACAGAACAGGTCCTAATGCAGTGGTTTTTCCCAGAAGGAAGGTGGGACCCTATTGCCAGGAGACAAGGCAGTCTTCATTGGAGTGGGGGCTATGAAGTTGACCTTGATCAAAACGGAAGAGGAATCATGGTAACTTCTTCGCTCGGTCTTCAAGATGTTCTCATTCCATGGCTTAATGAAAGTGGTTTCGGGCAAGAATTGAGCGATAAGAAGAATTTTCCGGACCTTGTTTCACTTGTAAAAAACATGCCCGTTGTGATGGATGCACTCCATGATTGGGTTTCCGCTAATGATGCTGAACACTTATTTTTAGAGGCACAATCTCGACGTTTACCATTTGGCATAGTTCGAAATATTGCTGAGGCCGTGGATAGTCCTCAGATAGAAGAACGTAAGTATTTCATCAATAAAAAGGTCCCTGAATTTGGAAATGTAAAATTTCCAGGAAATTACATGCGCTTTTCTGATAAGAATACACATCTAAGCCCTCCCACTGTGTCAAACAAGCATTGGAAACAAACACGTAAAAAAAGAGAGCCTCAAAAAACCGATTCCTCTCTCGGGCCATTGCAAAACATAAGAATTTTAGATTTTACCCATGTTTTAGCCGGTCCATTTGGTACCCGAATACTTGCAGATTTGGGAGCTGAAGTAATCCGCGTAAGCACAGCATCACGAAACTCTGGTGCAAACAACCCTCAACACCCCTATTACAATTGCTGGAACCGCAATAAAAAAAGTGTCACCATAAATCTTAGTACTGAAGCAGGAAAAGAAGCTGCCAAACAATTAGCCGGAAAATGCGACATAATTATTGAAAACTTTTCCGCAGGTGTTTTGGAACGGTGGGGATTAGATCATAAAACGTTAGCACCTAACCACCCAAAATTAAGTGTTATATCCATGGCTGGAATGGGCAACAGTGGCCCATGGAAAGATTTCGTGACCTTTGCACCAACCATCCATGCCTTAACCGGATTAACTTGGGCAACCAACTACCCAGGGAATCATGATCTTGGTATGGGATATTCGATGTGTGACCACCTTAGTGGCCTAGCTGCTGCGCTCGGCGCATTTGAAGTCTTATCCCACCGCACTAGGACTGGCAAAGGTTTATGCATTGATTTATCGCAATACGAAATAGGTCTCGGCATGATGGCAACTTCTTATTTGGATTTTTTTGCGAACGGGCATTCTTTTGAGGCACAAGGAAACAACCACCCATATAAAGGATGCGCACCACACGGGATATACCCATGTGAAGGCCTTGATCGATGGGTAGCAATTGCAATAGAGAACGACGACCAGTGGAAAGAGTTATGCATTCTTATGGACAAAGAGGAAATCTTCTCAACTCCACGTTTTTATAACCTTGAAAACAGATTGGAAAATCAGCATGAAATTAATGAAATTATTACCGCATGGACAAGTACACACGATCGATATGTCATCATGGAACTCTGCCAAAAAAAAGGCATCCCTGCGGGTGTTGTTCAAGATGGGGCAGATATAGGTACTAATGATCCTCAACTTCAAGCCAGAGGTTTTTTTCAACGCATCGAATCAGAAACATTAGGTAACCATTTAGCAGATGTTTTTCCTGCACGTTTCAATAAAAGAGCACCTAGTCCCGCACAAGGTGCTCATGCTCTTGGAAGTGATACTCTTGAAATTTTTACAGATTTAGTGGGACTTCAAACTGAAAAAGTTGCTGATTTGATTACAGCGGGTATCCTTTCTTAAGAATACTTGTTACTCCAAGATTCATATAATAGGAAGCACGTGAATCTCAAACTTTACACATCCCTTCATAATGAAAAAATAACTTTTGAACCCGTTCGTAGTAACGAGGTAAGTATTTACGTTTGCGGCGTCACCCCTTACGACGTTACTCATCTAGGTCATGCGTTTTCATATGTTCATTTCGATGTCTTACGCAGATATCTTTTGTCTAACAAATTAACTGTGAAATATGTCCAAAATCTCACTGACATTGACGATGACATGATCATGGTTTCCAAGCGCTTGAATGGCAAGCCAATTAGTGAGATTCGTGATGAGAATGATGCACTTCTAAGAAACGACCTTGATCAGCTCAACGTTTTAAGACCAACAGTATATCCATATGCTACTGACCATATAAAAGAGATAATCACAGCAACTTCTGAATTACTGCAAAAAAATATCGCTTATGTTGTAGATGGAGATGTATTTTTTAAGGCTGAACAATTTAATAAGTACGGTAATTTAAATAATGCCACTTATGAAACATTATTAGAAAAAGAAAATCCTGAGGCAAAACAACGTGCTAAGCGCCGTGGACCTTTAGATTTTTTACTCTGGCAAAAATCTCCTGCAGATGAACCTGGTTGGGATTCCCCTTGGTCACGTGGACGACCAGGTTGGAGTATAGAATGTACAGTCATGTCAATCTCCCACCTCGGAGAGCAAATCGATATACATGGAGGCGGAAAGGATCTTCTCTTTCCTCACCATGAGAATGAAATCGCCCAAGCAGAAAGTCTTTCAGGAGAAGCTCCTTTTTGCAATTGGTGGATGCACAACGGCATGCTCCAACTAGATGGCGTTAAGATGAGTAAATCCCTTGGCAACCTTGTTCTTGTACGAGACCTTCTGAAGACAACTGAACCGGACCATCTACGCCTCTACCTACTAAGCACACATTATCGTTCTGATGCGAATTACCAAATAGGCGATTTAGATGACATAAAAGCCCTTTATGAAAAATTTAAAGTCGCCTGCAGAAACATTCAAAATGTACAAAAACTCACATCCATTACAGAAGAGTTTCGGGATGCAATGGATGACGATTTAAACACACCTCTCGCACTACAAAAATTATCTGAAAGCGCCAATCGAATTATAAATGGGAGCAACCAAACAGGTGAAGCTGAAGCCTTGCAAGAAGCCTTAAATATTCTAGGTTTCGCTTTCGCTGGTGCGCGAGGACCTGCACTAAACGATTTTTCCCCTTAGTAAATCAGTCAGCGTCGTCAGCTAAGTCTTCTTGACGATGAAGACTCAAACCAAGTTCCAATTCTTCAATCACTGTTTCTGCTAAATCAACTGTTGCATCCTCAGGCAAATGCCCTAACCAGGCATCATGAGCTACCTTTTGCACTTCACCTATCCCGTGAGTAACTTCTGCTGCTGCAACTTCTTGAGTAACAGCATGCTGGCGTTGGATTAAGCGCTCTCGCAAAATATGTTTAATAAGATCTCGAGCTCTTTTTTTGACTTCTGTAAGCTCTAAGTTAGGGGCTCTTCGACTAAACAAGTATTCACGCCTTTCTAAAATAAAATCAGTACTAGTAGAGTCTTCACTATCTTGTAGCGGCTTATTCAGCCAATCAATGAAAACTTCACGATCTATTGAGTTAGTGAAAAGATCAGGAGGCAAATTTTCCACTTCATCTCGAAGCCCAGGGTTTTGAAGCATAGTTGATAATAAAACTTCATGAGCAGAAAACACTGTTTCTTCATCCGTCATACGATTACCTTGACTCTGTTTAGAACCATTTTTAATCGCACGATTAACATACTCTTCAGCCAAACCCAGCCGACGTGCAACATCTTGTATATGTCGGCCTCTGATTACAGGATCACGTATCACACTCAAAATAGGTTTAATTCTTTCCACCAACCTACGTGATTCCTGGGGTGTTTCAAACGGTTCATTTTCAATTATTCGATCAAGCATGAAATGAATAAACGGCACCGCTTCAGTAATCGCTTTTTCCCAAGCATTCAAATCTTTACGTACTAACAAATCAGGATCTTGCCCATCTGGTAATAAGGCAACATACAAGTCTAAATCTGCTTTACTCGAAAAATTTTCTGCATTACGAACCGAAGCACGTGTCGTACTTTCTGTTGACATATCCAAAACCAATCGGCCTGCTCTTTCGATAGCATTCTGACCAGCCGTGTCAGGATCCAAAGCTAAAACAAGCTTATTCACGACACGCCCCAAACTCCGTGCATGCAACTCAGTTAAAGAAGTACCCATCGTCGCAACTACATTTTTAAAACCTGCCTGCCAAGAACTGACAACATCAAAATAACCTTCAACTAAAACAATTACCTCACTGTCCTTTGCAGTCTTAGTTGCTTCATTTAAACCGTAAAGAATATTGCCTTTGTCAAACAGTTTTGTTTGTGGGGAATTTAAATATTTCGGTTCACCCTCACCAAGAATCCTCCCACCTAATCCAACTAGATTTCCTCGATTGTCCTGTATGGGGAAAATAACCCGTCCTCGAAAACGATCGTAAGGTAGACCACCTTTATCAGACTCAGCCAAAACTCCTACTGCTAAGCCTTCTTCGTCAGAAAATCCATTCTCTTTCAATTGATTTCGCAAAATTCGCCACTCATCTGGAGCCCATCCAATCTTGAAATGGTCAATGGTTTCTTGTGAGAGTCCACGGTCTTTAAATAAATATTTTTGTGCATCTTCACCATGGCTTTTTTGTAAATTCTCTTGATAAAAATCCACAGCAAGTGATAGACAGGCATTCAACCTATCTTCTTCCTTCAAACTCTCTGGGGTACGGGGGGAAAATTGGACGCCAGCTTCGCGAGCCAAAATTTCAAGTGCTTCTCTGAAATCCATATTTTCTCTTTTTTGCAAAAAAGAGAAAATATCTCCTCCTTCTCCACATGATCCAAAACAACGCCAAGTCGCAGTTTCTTCGAAAACATAAAACGACGGTGTTTTTTCAGTATGGAATGGACATAACCCACGGTAATTTCTTCCAGATTTTTGAAGTTTTACCGTACGGCTAACAAAATCTGTTAATGAAATTCGTTGTTTAACTTCTGCGACAGCATCCACACTTATATATTACCGATGAGTCCGAAAAGATGTTATTCAATTCTCAGTATTTTCAGATTGCACAGAAGCATTTGGGTTTGCAAGGGTAATATGTCCCAACACAGTACCTTCAATTTTAAGCACTATTTCGATGAATTCATCATCATCCTGTGGGATAGCTAGAGCTGTGAGAACTTTACTTTCGTTTGTATTTAAAGCAAGGCTCAGTGTTTTTATTAAACGTTCAGCTCCAACACTTACTTCGAGTTCTGCCGTATTTGTCGCTACTGGGCCACCATCATTACGAACAGTTACACTCATCGTTCTACCATCTGAGGCTATTGTCGGGATTAGAGTGAGATCCGGACCATCAACTGGAGCAAAAACTAGGAAATTAGTAGTGTTATTATCTTCATTCGCCTCTTCAACATCATTAAGTGGGTCAATCGTAACTTCTACGAGTTGTTGATCCGGCAGGAGAGTGTCCAATGAAAACGAAACTTTTGTGGTGCCATTTGGATCTAGCCATACACTAAATGCCCGTTGCTGCGCATCAAATAACGGATTATAAATTGAAACAATTAAGGGGCCACCAAATTTAGTTGTTGAAACATTACTAATTGTGACTGTTAGGGTAGTGCGATTAGCCGTAATTTCAGCATTCGATGCAAAGAAATCTGGTAAACCAGGTTCTTCAGTAGCTGTCGGAGTTGGGGTTGGGGTTGGGGTATCTCCACCATCAGAACCGTCAGCACCATTAGAACCACTATCTACAACTGGTAAAAGTGACAATAATCCACTGACCTGAAATGCAAACCTCTGTGCCCATAAACCACCCTCGCGCTCAATTTGAAGCCACTCAACATTTAAATCCTTACCGATTACGTTAACAACTTCTCCCGGTTCTAGTACCCCTACACTTTCATATTCCAACCCCGCCCCCAAGCGCACGGTCACAGCAGTCACCACTTCAGCCTTTAAAGCTGCCTGTGTACCTAGTTCCTCTTCGGCTACAACAATTATAAAAGGATCTGAGTCGGCAACATTCCCTGATGTTGTTAGAGCTCGTACAAATAATTCATGCTCACCTGCGAATGGAATACGCGCATATAACAAAACATCATAGTTATATTTCCCAGTTGGTAAACGAGCTAACATTTGGTCGACTCGACGGCCGTCTGCGTATAACTCAAAGCTTTCCATTGGATAATTTGAAGACACGAGCACCCTGATCGGAATATCCTCGTTCAACGACACTTTTACCCCTTCTTCAGGGGTCTTTATTTGAAAATCCGTCTGCACCACAACTAGTAATGAAGCATCATCATCACCCATATCGAGAAACCTAATCAGTAAGAAAGAAAGCAGACCAATAAATAAAAGGGCTAAAATAACAGACAAATAAAAAATCGGCTGCCGTCTATCAGTACTTTCTGGAGTGCGGCTATGTCGTGTAGACGGTGCTATCCGATCTATGGATGGCTTAACTTGAAAACCCTCGTTAAATGCTTGATCGGATTGAGAATCCTCAGTGGCACCTATAACAAAATTGTTTCGAGAAGCAGGGGTTACAGGTTCTTCTCCACCAATCATTGGCTCGGAATTTTCTTCAGGCTCTTTCTGTTCAGAGTCAACCATCTAGTTCCACTATCGCTATAACAAGCCCTATCGGCAATTATTATATTAATTTAACGTAAGGCAGCCTGAGCAGCAGCCAACCGCGCTATCAAAACACGATACGGCGAACAAGAGACATAATCCAAACCTAAATTATGCCCGAAATCAATTGACTTTGGATCTCCACCATGCTCACCACAAATACCCAGTTTAATTGCAGGCTTCACACTACGACCCCGTTCAACTGCAATTTCCATAAGCTGCCCAACACCCTGAGTATCTAATGTTACGAATGGATCAGCTTCCAACACTTCCTTCCTCACATACTCAGGAAGGAATCTGCCCGCATCATCTCGAGAAACACCTAGCGTTGTTTGCGTCAAATCATTCGTTCCAAATGAGAAAAATTCTGCATGTTCGGCAATTTGATCAGCAACAACACACGCACGAGGCAATTCAATCATGGTACCTACGGAGTAAGCGACTTTCACTCCTTTTTTAGCTATTACAGCTTCAGCAGTATTTACAACAAGATCACGGATTTGCTCTAATTCCTGCGGCATCCCCACTAATGGAATCATTATTTCAGGACGCGCATCAACCCCTTCATCTACTAAAATACAAGCAGCTTCGATAATAGCCTGAGTTTGTACCTCGTAGATTTCCGGATAGGTTACCGCCAACCTTACGCCACGATGCCCAAGCATAGGATTAAACTCATGCAACTGCGTAATTCGTTGTAAAACAACATCGGGACTTACTGTTAAAGCATCAGAAACACGCTTAATTTCCTCTTCTCCTTGCGGAAGAAATTCATGCAAAGGAGGATCCAATAACCTGATAGTGACCGGTAAACCAGCCATCGCGCGAAGGATACCTAGGAAATCTTGCCTTTGAACTGGCAAAATTTCCTCTAGTGCTTCACGACGACTGCTCTCATCCCCCGCAAGAATCATTCTACGAACGGCTAAAATTCGATCATCTCCGAAAAACATATGTTCAGTCCTGCACAAACCAATTCCTTCTGCCCCAAATTCACGTGCAAGTTCAGCATCTTCAGGAGTATCAGCATTAGCTCGAATACCTAGCCGGCGATCACGATCAGCCCATACCATCATTCGTTCAAATGTTTCAGGTAATACAGAATCTACTAACGGAACTGCGCCCAGCATCACCTCACCTGTAGAACCATCAATTGAAATCACATCACCTCGCTTTAGGGTCTGTACAGAACTATTGTCCAAAATGTTAACGGTACCTTCTGTGCTATCTATTACTAAAGAACCACACCCAGCTATACAAGGCTTTCCCCATCCACGTGCAACCACTGCGGCATGTGAGGTCATACCACCTCGAGCAGTCAGAATACCTTTTGCAGCTAACATTCCCTGAATGTCTTCAGGACTAGTTTCTGTACGTACCAAAATTACCTCTTCACCACGTTCCATCCACTCAGATGCTTCTTTGGCAGTAAAAACTACTTTCCCAACAGCTGCGCCAGGGGAAGCCGGTAAACCAGTAGCGATAACTTTTCGCGGAGCGTCAGGATCTAAAATTGGATGAAGAAGCTCTGAAATTTGTTCTGGATCTTGCCGTAATAATGCCTCTGCCTCAGTAATCATGCCCTGGTCAACTAAATCAACGGCAACATTAACCATTGCCGGACCTGTACGTTTCCCATTTCTAGTTTGTAAAACCCACAATTTATTTTGTTGCACAGTAAATTCTATATCTTGCATGTCTTTAAAATGTGACTCTAGTAAATCACTTGCGTCTAGCAATTCATTAAAAACTTTAGGTTGAACGTCCTCTAGTGAAACCTCACCTTCTTTACTTCCAAACTTACTAATCGGTTGAGGTGTCCTTACTCCAGCAACTATGTCTTCGCCTTGCGCATTCGTCAGGAATTCTCCAAAAATTGCGCGTTCTCCAGTCTTTGGATTTCTCGTAAATGCCACACCCGTAGCACAATCATCACCTAAATTCCCAAAAACCATAGCCTGCACATTCACAGCCGTACCCCAATCATTTGAGAAACCGTTCAGTTCACGATAAATCACTGCACGCTCACTATTCCAAGAGGCAAAAACTGCACCGATCGCCGACCACAACTGTTCCCAAGGATCTGTCGGGAAAATAACATTTAATTTTTCAGAAATTTCAGATTTAAATGCACTTACTAATTCCTTTAGAGCTTCTACTGGTAAATCTGGATCCTCACTAATTCCTAATGCTTCCTTCTTTTGTTCTAGTAACAATTCAAATGGATCACGTTCCAAACCTGCTTCTTGCCGAATATTTAATACCACATCCCCATACATCGAAATAAAACGACGATACGAGTCATAAGCAAAACGAGGATCATTTGAGCGTTCAGCTAATCCCTCTACGGTTATATCATTTAGACCAAAATTTAAAACTGTATCCATCATCCCGGGCATTGAAACACGCGCCCCTGAACGCACTGAAACTAGCAATGGATTATCTGGATCTCCAAATTTTGCACCTGTTACTGCTTCAACGTGCTGAATCCCAGACAAAACTTGTTCTTTTAAGTTTTCAGGATAGCTACTATCTAAATCGTAATAAGCGGTACAAACATCTGTGGTAATTGTAAAGCCTGGAGGTACGGGTAACCCTAAATTACTCATTTCTGCGAGCCCTGCACCTTTTCCTCCAAGCAGATCACGCATCCCCGTGCTGCCTTCAGCACGACCATCTCCAAATTCATATACCAATTTTTCAGGTAATCCATTTCCTTTAGTTTCCGCAACTTTTGGCGACGTCATAACTTACTCCTCGGACAAAAAAGTACGCACGAAACATTGTACTACTGACATCGATTCAGGCATTCATAAACAAAGAATTTTTATTTTTGCTTTAAGTTATGCAGTTCTACTTAACTGTACGGAACGTTTTCGTTTCCACTTATCTCTTTTTCTAACAGGACTAACCTCAGTCATTCCACTGTAACTGTCTTTGCTAAATTCCTTGGTTGATCTATTTCACACCCCCGCTCATAAGCGACGTAATAAGCTAGGCACTGCACAGCTATAGTCGCCACAAAAGGCTCCAAAAGTTCGGTGGTTTCGGGCATGAAGATTGCCTCATCAACAATTCCCTTTAGCTCATAATCACCTTCCGTTAAAAGAGCAAATACTTTTCCATTTCTTGCGAGAATTTGCTCGATATTACTACTCGTCTTAGTTCGTAAGGAATGTTTTCCAGCTAGTGCAAATGTAGGAAATGAATCATCAATAAGAGCAATTGGACCATGCTTCATTTCACCTGCTGGGTAACCTTCGGCATGTATGTACGACACTTCTTTCATTTTCAAAGCGCCTTCCAAAGCAATCGGTAACGTGTTTCCTCTACCCAAAAAAAGGAAATGATCAAAAATAGATATCTTTTTAGCTAACACCTTTAAATTATCTAAATCTTGTAATTGTTCCTCAATCAAAGCTGGTACTCGAATTAAATCAAGCACATGTGCTTGGATTTCTTCTTGAGTTAAATGACCTTGTATTTCAGATAACCTAAGTGCCAAAAGATACAAAGCTGCGATTGAAGTTGTGAAAGTTTTTGTTGAAGCAACCCCTCGCTCAACACCTGCCCGTGTATAGATAACGCCATCAGCTACACGACTAGTCTGCGCATTGACAGAATTACTGACTGTGATTTGTACAACACCTTTTTCTTTCGCAATATTCATAGCTTCTAAAACATCTAC
This sequence comes from Dehalococcoidia bacterium, assembly GCA_022451885.1. Lineage (GTDB taxonomy): Bacteria > Chloroflexota > Dehalococcoidia > Tepidiformales > Tepidiformaceae > JAKUNN01. Next base: position 12,170 of record JAKUNN010000029.1, read on the forward strand.
TGTTTCCCCTGATTGGCTAATTGAAACCAGCAAAGTTTCAGGAGGTAATGCAACTTGTCGGTTACGAAATTCCGAGGCATTGATTACATCTGTTGGAAGACCTGTCATCTTTTCGATATAACAACGCCCAATCAAAGCTGCATGAAAGCTAGTTCCCATCCCCAGTAAAACAACATGTTTTATTTTTGATAGTGCTACATCTAAGCCTTGAATACCTTCAAGATTTAGATACGTGGGATCTACACTAACTAGACTTTGAATCGTGTCAGATAATGCTTCAGGCTGATCCATAATTTCCTTCAACATTAAGTGCTCATACTGTCCCCGATGGACACTCTCAATATCTTGCGATAGATCACTCACATCTAAGTTTATTTCGTCGCCATCCAGGCTAAATGCGGTGATAGTATTTTCAGTAATCTGAACAACTTGTCGATTAGCTAAATATGCAACCTTCTGCGTATGAGGAAGGAGAGCAACGACATCACTTGCAATCATCGCTTCATCTTTTTTAAATCCAATAACTAATCCACCTGCATTACCTAACCGAACACCAACAATCACACCTGGTTCATATTGACTCATTGCTACAAAGGATTGGGATCCTTCAAGGAGACTACACACCTGGGATACTGCATTTTTTAGTGACAACCCTTTACTAATATGCTCCTCGAGCAAATGAGCTATAACCTCACTGTCGGTTTCACTTAAAATATTGCGCCCACGACTTTTTAACTCAAAACGCAAAGAATTATGATTTTCAACAATACCATTATGTGCCACGACAACTGACCCAGAATAGCTCGTATGTGGATGGGCGTTCATATCACTTGGAGCCCCATGAGTTGCCCAACGGGTATGGCCTATTCCTGAAAAGGAATCTGGGAGAGGAACCTCCTGCATATAATTTTCCAGGTCAGAAAGTTTCCCTTTTTTTCTAGCTATCGAAATAGGTTTCGAACCATCAATAACGGCAATACCAGCCGAATCATACCCACGATACTCAAGACTTTTTAAAGCTTCCAAAATTACCGGTGTTGCAGATTGTTTACCCGTATACCCAAAAATCCCACACATCGATAACTACTCTCTACAATTCATTCTTGGCATTTGGCAAGCATAAAAGACAAACATACTAATTTCTAAGACTCCATCCTCGGTATATTGGCTAAAGCAAGAAATTCATCCTCCCACGATAGAACAGCTCCTATCATTGCAGAATCAAGCATTTTTGTAGCATCTTCACCAGTTAAATCCACAATTCCAGCAATAATAACTTCACTGGACTCACCTTGAATACCAAGCTTTCTCTCATTTGTGAGTATAAATTCTATTAATTCTCCCTGAATAAAAATACCTTCTTCTTGTAATTGATCCCATATCCAGGATGCGCACTCAGTAAAAAGAGCCCCTTGCAAACGTCCGTTTAAACCATCAGTCATAGCCTTCGCAATTAAGCTACCTCATCCCGAATACGTTTTAATCGCCCCACATTCTCTAGATCGGGACCTTCTTTTTGTAAACCTGGTACTTCAAGAAGAAACGGTACTTGAGAAAACGCTGGGTGGGACATCACTGATCTAAAGCCATCATACCCCAAATAACCATCACCAATGTTCTCATGGCGATCACGTCCACTTTGTAAAGGGGTTTTACTATCATTTGCATGTACTGCAACTAAACGCTCAAGACCAATCTCTTTTTGAAACTCATCCATCACAGAAGCACAACCATCAGGCGTGCTTATATCATAACCAGCCGAAAACAAATGGCATGTATCTAAACAAACAGCAATTCTTGGATGTTGATCACAACGATCTAATAATGAACCTATTTCTGAAAATCTAGAACCAACAGTATTACCACCACCTGCACTATTTTCTATGATTAATTTTGCGTCGTTATCACTACTATCTAAAACTTCAACCATAGCTCGACAAATTTGGTCTTTCATTTCATCAAAACCAACCCCTTTATGACTACCTAAGTGAAAAATTGTTCCTATAACTCCCAACTTTCCAGCCCAATCCATATAATTCCGGAGCGAATCTTTTGATTTTTCCAAATGTTCAGAATCCTGCGTTGCAAGGTTGATCAAATAAATACCATGAAAAAAGAGTGGGATATCATTACTAGATTTAATTTTGTAGAACTTGTCTAATGATTCTTCTTTGACTACCGGAGCTCGCCAATTAGTGCGCCCCGAAATAAACATCTGGATTGCCTCTGCTTCAATTTCTTCAGCACGTTGAAAAATATTGTGTACACCACCAGCAGTTGAAATATGTGCACCGATTTTCATAAAATCCCTCATAGCCAGAATAGGCAATTATCAACAATACGTGTAGTCTGGTGAATAGGAGAATACCATGGGTAAAAAACATGTATTAGACATAACTGGTATGACTTGCGAGCACTGTGTCAAGGCAGTATCAAACTCAACACTAGAGGTTTCGGGTGTTTCTGAAGTTCACGTAGATTTAGAGAGTAATACGGCAGAAATTTCAGGGGAAAATTTCCGAATTGAAGATGTAATTGAAGCAATCAGTGAAGAAGGATATCAAGCAACATTAGCAACCAAGTAACGCCTAGGACCTTCCAAGATACCGTTACCTTAAAAATTGATGGCATGACATGTGCTTCTTGTGTAAGACGAGTCGAAAGAGCACTTTCAAAAGTCGAGGGCGTTGAAACTGCAAGTGTGAGTTTTGCCTCTGAAACGGCCCGTATCACACTCACTAAATTGATAGACAACAAGTCACTTACTACCGCAATAAAAAAAGCAGGGTATAACGCAACAGAATCAGAAACTTACGCCCAGCTTCCACTTAGTAAAATACGCCTAATAACACTAGTAGCAGGCATTATATTAGCCATTCTCACTTCTATTTTTGCGATGGCTTTGGACTTGGCAGAACTATCAATTTTAGGATCTTTCAGCTCAACAAGTTGGTTAATTTTAATTCTAGCCGCAGTAGTTCAGGTGGTCTTAGGTTCACAATTTTATTTAAGTGCTATCAAAAGCTTTCGCACCTTTAATCCCAACATGGATGTTTTAATTGTCCTTGGCACCTCGATTGCATTTGGATATAGCGCTTGGGTAGTCACAACAAACCAAGACATGCATATGTACTTCGATGTAAGCTGCGCAATTTTAGTTTTTGTCAGTCTTGGAAGGTACTTTGAAAAGAATGCCAAAAAAATTATGAGTGATATCAGTCAAGCCTTATTAAGTTTTGTCGACAAAGAAGCTCTTCTATTACGCAATGGGGTAGAAGAAAAAATACCTATAGCAAACGTTTCGAAAGGAGATAATCTACTGGTAAAACCTGGTTCCCGTATCCCCGTAGATGGAATTATTCGCGATGGTTATACAAGTGTTGACGAATCGCTATTGACCGGAGAGCCTTTTTCTATTGAACGTGGACCAGGGGAAAAGGTCATTTCTGGATCAATTAATCAGTTTGGCGCCATTGAAGTAGAAGCCACAGCAGTCGGAAGTGATTCAACTGCGCAACGCATTAAATTTTTAATAGAAGAAGCACTAAGCTCAAAAGCAAATATTCAGGCAATAGTTGATAAGGTAGCCGCAATCTTCATACCAATTGTAATCACCTTAGCAATCGTTGTTACCTTAAGTTGGGGAGTCGGAAGCGATGCTTGGTCAGATGCCCTTGTTTACGGTATTGCAGTCTTGATAATTGCATGTCCTTGTGCATTAGGCCTAGCTACCCCTACCGCAATCCTTGTGGGTAACAGCGTTGCCACATCCAAAGGTATCTTGATACGAAATGCAGAAACTTTTGAAACAGCAAAAAATCTAGATATCGTTTTGATTGATAAAACTGGAACACTTACAGAAGGAAGGCCGATCCTCACTCACGTGAATCCCTCAGAAGACTGGGATGAATCAACATTTTTATCACTGCTAGCTTCGGCTGAAAGTCATAGTGAACACCCAATAAGCTATGCAATAGTAGAAGCCGCCGAATCAAGAAAACTTTCCTTGAAAAAAGTTCGGGGATTCGAAGCAATTCCAGGTCAAGGTATCCGCGCTATTGTTAATAACCAAAATATTATTGCTGGAACACGAGACTTTGTTGATAACAACATCGAACAACCGTTTAGTAGGAAGAGAGAGAATATTTACATTCCTTCCAATGGGAGTTCAATATTTGTAGCTATTAATGGAAAATTCGCCGGCACAGTCTCTATCACAGACAGGCTAAGAGTAAGCGCACCTCAGGCAATTAAAAAATTGAAACAGCTCGGTCTCCGCCTTGTTCTTGTAACTGGAGATGGGTTTTCAGCAGCCCAGGCTGTCGCAGAAGAGTGTTCTATTGATGAAACTCATGCGAATGCACTTCCTGAAACAAAGCTCGAGCTTGTAAAAACATTTCAGGAAAATGGCTTAAAAGTTGCAGTTATTGGCGATGGAATAAACGATGCTCCCGCTTTAGCACAGGCAGACTTAGGGATCTCACTTAGTACGGGCGCAGATCTTGCAATTGAGACAAGTGGCATCACCATACTTCACGGCGACATAAGTAAAGCTGCAGATGCTATATCAATCAGCAAAGGAACATTTAAAGTGATCCGTCAAAACCTTGCATGGGCATTTGGGTATAACCTTTTCGCCATTCCTATAGCAGCAGTTGGATTGCTAAATCCAATCATTGCAGGTGCTGCAATGGCAATTAGCTCTGTAAGTGTAATGGCTAACAGCCTGCGCTTATATGCAAAGGGAGACAATTTTGTACAAGTAAGCAAAGATGATTCTGCCCATTCTAAAGTTTCAAATTTACTTCGGAATAGCCCTAGCCGAGGACCACTTATAGCCTTCTCTACAGCAGCCTTCGCACTACTTGTTCCCTATCTAATTTTTACAGGTATTTCAAATGAATGGTTTCTATAGTTTAAAAAGATAACAACCGATTCGAATGTTACAATCTGTTTGATGTCTAATAACACACAATCACAAGAAAAAAATACTAGGCAAGTTAAAGTAGGTAACACCGTAATCGGTGGTGGCGCACCTATAGTCGTACAATCAATGGCGGCTACCAGAACGCAAGATCTTGAAGCGACTAAAAATCAAGTGAGCTTACTACAAAAGGCTGGGGCAGGACTTATACGGATAGCTGTTGACAGTAAAAAGGATGTGGCTGCACTTGCAGAAATTCGAGGATTTGTTCCCGAGGCAAATCTAGTCGTTGACCTCCAGGAAAGCTATCGGCTAGTCAAAGATGTGGCGCCGTATGTAGATAAAGTTAGATACAATCCTGGGCATTTATACCATCACGAGAAAACTAAACCTGTAGCAGATAAGGTTGCTTTTATAGCAGAAGAAGCTGCAAAACATGATTGCGCAATTCGCATAGGCGTTAATTGTGGCTCTGTTGATCCAGCAATAGCCGAACAATTTGAAGGAGCAGATGAGCCAGGCCTTGAAGGAGTTTCAGCAATGGTTGAAAGCGCTTTACAACACTGCTCACTGATTGAAAAAGCAGGTTTTACAAGATATGTCGTTTCCTTAAAAGATAGCGACCCCAAAAAGGTAATTGCCAGTAATGAACGATTTGCAAAGGTGCGGCCCGATGTGCCACTTCACTTGGGAGTTACTGAAGCTGGAATGCCACCCGATGGAATCATCAAAACAAGGATTGCTTTTGAACAACTGCTAACAAAAAATATTGGGGATACAGTACGAGTTTCGCTAACTCTTCCTTTCGAAGAAAAATGGAGAGAAATAGAATCAGGGAAAAGTATTATTTCTGATATTGAACAAGGGAAATTTCGTTCAGTCCCAGAATTCTTTGATGATGGACTTAACATAATAAGTTGCCCCTCCTGTAGCAGAGTGGAGAATGAAGCATTTATAGAACTTGCCCAAGATGTGAAAACTATGACTGAATACGCAAAGGAATTTGATATAACTATTGCAGTTATGGGTTGTCGGGTAAACGGACCAGGTGAAACAGATGATGCGGATCTAGGACTTTGGTGTGCACCTAATTTTGTGAATTTAAAACGTGGTGAAAAAGAAGTTGGGGCTTTCCCATATGACGAGGTTTTAAGTCAGCTAAAAAACGAACTCGACATGATTATCGCAGAAAAAACCACATGATTTAATGGTGGAGACGCGGGAGAATTGAACTCCCGGTCCAGAGAGATTCGACGTCAAATTATCCTACAGGCATACTCGTCACTTAATCTTATCGAACACCCGGCGACGAGCCCGGGGAAGAACGACCAGCCGAAAAGTCTTGAGTGAGCAGTATCGGCGTCAGCTCACAGCATCTCGACTAAATGGCGCCCCAACCGTGCCCCATCGAGAAGAGGGCGTTCGGCGGGACGCTCACAGCTTAAGCTGCGAGAGCGAGTTGGCGATTTTCGGCGCTTACTCGTTTAATCGCCTAATACACGAGGGTGGCGATCTACCCAGGCCTGCTACTTGGCTATCTAGCCTCCTGTCGACTCCTTTCGTCCCCAGATACATTAAGTGTAACAGCACGGCCATCGGATTAGGTATATCGGACAAAAACCTCTAGACCGAGTGACGCAGCGCGCGCGCAACCTGTCTCTCTTGATCACGTTCCTGTATCCTTCGACGCTTATCGTAATTTTTCAGCCCTTTTGCAATCCCCAATTCAATTTTGGCTCGCCCACGCCGTATGGAAAGAGATAAAGGTAGCAACGTTAATCGACGTTCTTCAAGAGCCTCGCGAATTTCAGAGATTTCTTTCTTGTGAAGCAACAATTTTCGTTCACGGCGAACATCATACGTTACATAATTAGCATTTTCATAAGCTGCTATATACGTGTCTACTAGCCAAATTTCACTACCACGCATCCTCGCATAAGATCCTATTAAATCGACCTTATGTTCACGTATTGATTTAATTTCTGAGCCAATTAAAACTAATCCAGCTTCATAACGCTTCAAAATCTCATAGTCCCGAAACGCGCGTCGATGACGAACGACAACACCCTCAGTCGCAATACTCTTACTAGAACTGGACTTCTTAACTTTACGCCCCATTGATATATTTTCTCACACAAGCAGAAAAATGTGCTTTAGATCTAATTTATCGGAACTAAAATACCTTCTCTACTTTCATAATAGTTACCGTCTATTTCAACTAAATTACCATCAATCACAATACTCTCAACATCAATAATCTCAAACGGGATTTCAATAATCTTCCCATTTAAAACAAGGAAAATTTGTGTCTCAGTGAGCACAAGATCTGCTTCATTAAGCGCAACTATTGAACCAATCGTTGTAGGGCCAAGTGGAGTTGCCACGATTGGCATACCCCGTAAAAAATCAATCGCAGCTAGTAATTGAACATCTCCGTATTTTTCATAGATTCCCAGAGTTAAAGGCACTTCAATATCTGGATCAACTCCAACACCTTCTATTTCCTCACTGGAAGCCCTCAACCACCTCCCTACACTCAAATAGAGAGCACCACAACCTTGTGGGTTCTCACATGCTGTCAATTTTCGTGTCTGATTAATCGTTCCCTTTCCATAAGAACGCTCGCCAATAATTATTGCTCTACCATTATCAACTAACGCTGATGAAAAAACTTCTGCTCCACTAGCGCTCAAATTATCCTGTAAAATTACGATAGGAATACCAGTGTATTCACCACCCTGTGTAGCTGAATAAATCTGATCACGTTGTCCTTTACGTCGTTCAATTAAAATAGTTCCGCTGTCTAAGAATTGATCAGTTACTTCCAATGTCGAAGTGACATAACCACCAGGATTCAAACGAACATCAACAATTAATCCGACATATCCGTTTTGGACTTCCAAGTCACCAAGAACCTCAAAGATTTCATTAAGCGTAGTGGGCGTGAATTGTTGTATATGGATATAAGCAATATCACTCACAATGTTTTGATCCCGATCTACAAGGTTCACCCCAGAGCTATCTCTAAACACTTCATATAATGGAACCCTAGAAACACTAGGAACTTGTATGCCACCTCTGATAACCACGATTTTTTCTGTACGGGGTTCAGTTCCGTCTGTGTGGACTACGGTTAAAACAACTTCCGTACCACTTTCACCTCTTATCGCACTTACAGCTTTTGCGATTGACCAACCTTCTGTAGGAACTCCGTCAACTTCAATGATTAAGTCTCCTGCTCGTACACCCGCTCGTTCAGCTGGTGAATCACGAAAAGGAACACCTATTTGAATAACACCTGCATCATTGCCTCCAACAGTAGCCCCGATGCCTTCATAAAAACCTATGTCTAGGTTTCCTAATTCAACTTCATCCTGCGTTACATAATCTGTATGGGGATCATTTAAAGAAGCTAAGATACCTTCGATAGCCGCATCTCGCAATAACTCAGCGTCGATAAAATCAGCATCAACAAAATCGGAGGATAAAATATTAATTATCTCTGCAAGCAGATCAACACTTAATGAATCTAAATTCCCAACACTACTTGCATCCTCAACAGGTTCAGGCTCTTTGTTTGTACCTTCAACAGTACTCGAATCGCTTAAGGCACTCTGTACTGTTACAGTTTGTTTTTCAATCGTTAACTCACGAGTAAGTAAGCCAAAACCAAAGGATAGTAGAACTAGAGATACGATACTCAACATTAAAGCTGCAAGTCTCGTTTTTTTATGTTCAAAAAAAGATATCAGCCTAGAACTCGACGTACTTGTGCTTGGCTCTCCACTCATGCTCTAAGCATAACAAGCAAACCTTCCAGCAGCGATTCTTTCAAACGGCGAAAACTTTTTTGGGGTCCAAGAGAAGATACTGTCTTCAGGTGTCCCAAAAAATGCTGGTGCTGGCCCTTCGGTATGCAAGCGACCACTAACTAAAAGGTTTCCACTATCAGGTGACCACAGACGATGGGAAAGCTCATATTGATCGAAAAACGCAAACATTGTTTGCATTTCAGTTGATGGTGTAAACGGTTCCGTAGCCCCAAGAAAAGTGCCATTACTATCAACAACACTAACCGCATAACGTGCAGAGCCTGAAGGGGCCGGTCTTATTACTGCAAGCTTTTCACCATTGGGAGACCAAAAGAAACTTGAGACCGGACCATTCACCCATTGTTTAGGCTCACTCTCCCCTTTTTCCAAATTCAAGCTCCAAATACTGTCAAATACACCTGTCTCTGGATCACGTGTTCTAGCAAAATTAAGTTCTCCCGTTCCTGGTCTAAAAGAGAAAGCTACACCTCCCTCTATTTCATACAGTGTCTCAGCTTTTGAATTCTCTTGATCCCACATACGAATTGCTACACTTTCAGCTTGACTATCCAGTGGCTCAGCAAATATCAGCTCACCTTTTGGGGTCCAAGCTGCAACTCGAAAACCTCTAGCATCTGCAGAAACAGGAATTGATGCTCGCCCATCCCGTAATTCTAAAACTGAGAGGTTGAGTCCAGAATGTACTGCAAGTCGATCGCCATCTGGCGACCACGAGACAAATAATGGAGCACCGCTCAAAATGGGATCACCAATAACCAACCCATCTATTTCGGTAATGTAAAGCGTTAACCCGGCTTTTCCTGGTGCTATAGTGGCAAGGAAATCACCTGTTGGCGCTGGCAAACAAAAATGTGGTACCTCAGGTGCAATAACCGGTTGCACATCAGTCGATGTCTGAAACAAATTTTTTGAATAGTTACCATCTGTATCAAACATCTCGACAGTACTAGTACCTGAATTGCTATTCACTAGGGAGAGAGATAAACCTGCTCCTGCGGGCATCCAAACTGGCCAATATGCTTCTTCTGCAATTAGAGTTTCATCAGCAACATCATTTTCTTCAAAAATTACAATTTCACGTGATGACTTAACTAAAGCGATTTGCGGCATCTACACACCTTATATCGAGCAATTGTATTACTCAAAACCTAATTATATTAACTTCGCACTATTACTGTTATGTAGAGTTCGTGCTATTTTACCCTTTTTACTATACATAATATATTATTCCTGCCTAGATCTTCTCCTCTAACAGATACCTAACCTTTTGTAACATCATAATCATGCTTACTCAATATCAGATTTAATTTTCCGGATATCTCCATGGAGTTCCCGGTTGCTCCGTGTTTTTATCTAATGTCCAAAATGGTAAAGCCAACCCATTAGAAACTTTATGAAAAACCATTCGTACTCGAGTGCCGATTCCGACTTTTCCGATCAGTTCAGGAGAAGCCAGCTCCCCATCTTCATCCACTAAATTTCCGGCAACCCTTAAAGCCTCATGCTCTGTTGGTTTACCTTTTTGCACATCAAGATCGACAACCAAAATCATATATGGAACTTTCTCGCTTAAACTTTTTTGAACTGCATGATGAACTTCCCCATATGAATGCACCTCACCTTGACCTTCGACTAATACCCATTCAAAGCTTCGGTTTGCACACCACGGGCAAGCAGTGCCTGGAGGATATCGAATAAAACCGCATTCACGGCATTTCTGTAAGCGGAATTCACCTTCCGAACAATACCCAAAATAAGTTAAATTTTCGGTATCCATATCTGTAATCGATAAGGACATTCCCAAATAATCCCCTGAAACCATAATCAGCCCCTCCTCATCACTAGCGATGAGCCGGTTCCCGGCATAGCCCAACCCAAATTCATTGAAATATTCACATCTTTTACTTGCCTACACTGTTGGTCAGTGTAATCACAAGTATGCAAACGCTGTTCGATACTACTACTCTGATCAATTGGGCAATAATCATCTACATTCCCCCGCAATTGTCGGACGTTCTCAATAATCATATTCATTCCATGTGTATACCCTTCACATAGATGTCCACCACTAGTGTTATTCGGTCTTCGCCCCCCCAACCTCATAATTCCGCTAGAAACATAATCACCACCTTCTCCTTTTTGGCAAAACCCATAATCCTCTAGCTGCAGCATAGTAGTGAAAGTAAATGCATCATAAGCACCTGTAATATCCACGTCTTCTGGAGTAATCCCCGCATTAGGCCAAATAATTTCCTTAATGTAGTGCCCGGCAACTGTCGAAATAGGACCGTGTTGAAAATGCATATCACTACGTGGCTTACAAACACGACCCGCCACAGCCAATATCCGTGCAGGAATTTGCCGAAGATCATGTGCCTTCTCAGCTCGAGTAACAATCAAAGCTGTAGCATTATCAGTTTCGACACAGCAATCTAATAAATGTAGAGGTTTGCAAATCATCCTACTGCTCAAAACATCATCCACTGTGACAGGGGTTTTGTAATACGCCTTCGGATTACGGGAGGCGTGTTCACTATGAATAACTTTTACCATTGCAACTTGTTCAGGTGTAGTTCCATAGTCATACATATGACGCATGAAACTAGGACTAAAATTCTGACCTGCACTGAACCAACCATAAGGAACATTATGTAAAGAATCACCTTGCACTGGCTGGCTAGCCCTCGCACCAGTACCCCCTATACGAACCTGTGAAAAACCGTTCATAGATCTAAAAATGACAACTGTATTACACATACCTGCTTCAATTGCACCCATAGCTAACCCGACAAGAGCCTCACTACTAGAACCACCGCCCATAACATCCATATAAAAATTTAATCGTATGCCTAAATCACCAGCAATGAGAGGTGACGCCGTTGAATCATTTCCGGAGTAAGACATCATTCCATCAATCTCACCAGAACTAAGCCCGGCATCATCCATAGCATTCTTAATTGCCCAAGTAGCTAGTGCCCGAGTTGTCATTCCCGAACCACGTGTGTAGCTAGTTTCGCCTACCCCTACAATTGCATATTTATCTCTCAGGTATGCTGGTGGCATCGCTTCCGCATCAGTCATACCAGTTAGCCTAACAAAACAGAAATGAAAAAGGTTCTTTCTTTTTTATATTATGTTAAGTAAAAAATCTTGACCAAAGCTTAGGTTTAGCATTACTGTGCTTTAAATCACCGCTTCATTCGGGGTACATGTGACAAAAATTCTGGATTCAATAAATTCTCCGTCAGATCTGAAAAGAATTCAACAGTCAGATCTCCCTGAACTCGCTACGGAAATCCGCAACGAACTTGTTTCAACTGTCGATAGTATCGGTGGGGGAGGACACCTTGCTTCGAACCTCGGCGTTGTTGAACTAACACTTGCCCTACATCGTAAATTTGATAGTCCTACAGATAAAATTCTTTGGGATGTAAGCCATCAAGTTTATGTCCATAAAATGCTTACTGGCCGTAAAGATAAGATGAAAACAATACGCCAATATGAAGGACTTTCTGGATTCGCTGACAGAAATGAAAGTCCACATGATTTTTTTGGAGCTGGACATGCAGGAACATCAATTTCTGCTGCTGCAGGCATGGCTGCTGCAAGAGATCTAAAAGGAGAAGACAATCACGTAATCGCCGTTATTGGTGATGGCGCCATGACCGCGGGAATGGCATTCGAAGCCATGAATCATGCGGGGCATCTAGAGACTAGACTAATTGTTGTACTAAATGATAATGCCATGTCAATCTCACCTAACGTAGGAGCTTTAAGTCGAAACGTTAACAAAATCCGTATCGACCCACTCTACAGAAAAGCAAAAGAGGAAATTGGCAATGTAATAGAACACTTCCCTCTCGGGAAAGAATTCTGGGAAGGCGCAAAACGTGTGAAATCAAGCATGCTAGATCTAATCGTTCCTGCTAGTTTCTACGAACAATTTGGCTTTGATTATTACGGACCAATAGATGGCCACAACCTGGAAGAACTCGATAGTGTTTTAACAGCTATTAAGGAAGTTCGTGATCGACCAGTCTTATTGCATATTCTTACTGAGAAAGGACATGGTATCCCTGAAGCTGCTGCTGACCCGGTACAAAGCCACAGTGGAACATTTTGGCTTAAGGAAGAAAAGCCAAAAGACGCCCCAAAACCAAAGCCTACCTATAGCAAGGTATTTGCTGAGGCTACACAGGAGCTAATCGAGCATGATGAACGTGTTGTTGCAATTACAGCGGCAATGTTGGAAGGGACTGGACTTACACCTGTCGCAGAAAAGCACCCCTCCAGAGTATTTGACGTTGGCATTGCCGAACAACATGCCATCACTTTTGCTGCAGGACTGGCTACACAAGGGTTAAAACCTATAGCAGCAATATATTCGACCTTCTTGCAACGAGGGTTTGATCAAATTGTACATGACGTAGTTGTCCAAAATCTTCCTGTTGTATTTGCATTAGATCGAGCAGGATTTGTTGGAAGTGATGGAAAAACTCACCAAGGTTTTATTGACACTTCTTATTTAAGATGCTTACCGAATATGGTTGTCAGCGCACCCAAAGATGAAGCTGAATTGAGAGACCTGTTATACACAGGAATACAACATGACGGACCATTCTCATTACGTTATCCTCGTGGTTCAGGACCTGGTGCACCAACAAATTTACCAATGAAATCAATTCCTATTGGCAAAGCTGAAGTACTACGCGAAGGCGATGACATATCCATTATTGGCTTTGGGACTTCCGTTATGCAGTGTTTACAAGCAGGAGAAATCCTAGCTGATCTAGGCATTGAGGCAACCATAGTCAATGGCCGTTTTGCAAAACCACTTGACGAAGAATTAATTTTACGCCTTGCTAAAGAAACAAAAGGGATAATCACCGCAGAAGAAAATGTATTGGCAGGAGGATTTGGTGAGGCAATTGTCACGCTTTTGGCAGAGCATGGTTTAGCCAATTCTGTTCTATGTAACCTAACTATGCCAGATAGCATCGTTGATCATGGTCCACAAAGCACATTCCAAAATGTGTACAATCTTGATGGCCAAGGAATTGCACGGAAATCTAAAGAAATATTGGAATCTATACACTTAAATAGTGTGTCCAAGTAGAGTTCATATGGGCACTACACCTACACCTCCCCCACCAAATCTTACTAAGCATGCTAAGAAAATAGAGGACCATCTCGCAGCTAGCATAAATAATGACAATGCACTTGGTGCTGCATGCCGTTATGTAATGGGCTGGGAAGACGCGAATGGAAAAACAACTGATCAAGGTGGAAAAAGGATAAGACCTGCACTCTGTTTATATGTCTCTGAATTATTTGGAGGATCTACTGCTAACGCCCTACCTGGTGCAATTTCACTCGAGTTAATCCATAATTTTTCACTCGTACACGATGAAATTCAAGACAGAGATCCAGAACGACATCACCGAAAAACAATTTGGCGATTAGTTGGTGAAGCTCAAGCAATTAATGTGGGTGATTACCTGTACGTCCTCGCACAAAAGGTTTTAATTGAATCAACAATTCCAGCGGAACAACGTATTTTGGCACTAGCCTCGCTAGCTAATGCTACTGGAGACATGATCAAAGGACAGTGGGCTGACCTTTCATTTGAAAACCGTGAGGATATTACAGTTGATGAATATTTGGAAATGATAGAATTCAAAACTGGTGCCTTGATTGGAGCAGCAGTCGAATGTGGTGCACTGCTTGCAGGAATACCTAAATCGGAGGCTGATTTAGGCCGGGCTTGGGGACGTCGAATTGGCCTAGCATTTCAAGCACATGATGATATTCTCGGTATATGGGGTGATCCAAACACTACAGGTAAATCAAATGTGAATGACTTAGTAAGAAAGAAAAAATCACTGCCTGTACTAGAGGCAATGAAGCAAAGTGACACCTCAGCTAAAATCAAGTCTTTATATGCATCTGACAAGGAACCTAGTGGAGAAGAAATTCTAGAAACCGTTAATTTAATGGAAAAAAGAAATATACGGGAAATCTGTGAGGAACATGCAGAACGGTTCATTAAGGAAGCAGAGGAAATTTTAGAAGTTTTACCTCTAGGGGTAGAGGAACGGGCCAGATTACGTCAAATCGCTAACTATTTGATCAAAAGGAACGCTTAAGAACTGGACGTGGCAAAACAGTCGTACTCATAAGCCATTTATCAATTCCATGGGCCGCTGCCCTGCCTTCAGCAATTGCCCAGACAATTAGTGATTGTCCCCGTGCCATATCACCCGCCGCGAAAACACCTGGTACATTTGTCATCCTGTCATCGTCACAAATCACATTGCCACGCTCAGATAGGCCAACTCCTAATTGCTCTAACATTCCGCCGGGTTCCGGGCCCAAAAACCCAAGTGCCAACAGCACAAGATCAACGGGGTCCGAAAATTCACTTCCCTCAATCTCATTCATGATAGGGCGACCATCACTAGCTTGTTCCCAGTTCAAACGCACCCCTTCTAGTGCTGTTACTCGACCATTCTCACCACTAAAAGATTTTGTCAAAATACTGTAATCACGCTCGCCACCCTCCTCATGGGCTCCAGAAGTTCGATAAATGTTCGCCCAAGTTGGCCATGGGTTATCTAGGGAACGCTGATCTGGAGGCCTATCAAGTAGCTCGTACTGCCTAACACTTTTTGCCCCTTGACGATGAGCTGTACCTAAACAATCTGCACCGGTATCACCCCCACCAAGAATAATCACATTCTTGTCTTTCGCAGTAATCCCCTCATACACACCTTTACCACCATTCTCATTCCAGCGATTTTGCATAGGCAAATATTCCATTGCCAAATAAACACCGTCTAACTCACGCCCAGGAATAGGAAGATCTCTAGATTGAGTTGCTCCACCAGCTAAACAAACAGCATCATATTCTTTCAGTAAATCCTTAGCATCAGTATCAATTCCAATGTGGAAATTTGTTTGGAAGACAACACCCTCTTGTTCCATTTGATTAAGTCTTCTATCCAAAAACTTTTTCTCCATTTTGAATTCAGGGATACCATATCTGAGTAAACCGCCTATCCGATCATCTCGTTCCATCACCGTAACTTGATGCCCAGCTCGACACAATTGTTGAGCTGCCGCAAGACCGGCTGGGCCGGAACCAACTACTGCCACCCTTTTATCTGTTAACTTGTTAGGCTTTTGTGGAGATATCCAGCCTTCATCCCAAGCATTTTCTATAATTGTTAACTCAATTTGCTTAATCGTTACCGAATCATCATTTATACCAAGCACACAAGCTGACTCACAAGGGGCAGGGCATAAGCGTCCCGTGAATTCAGGAAAATTATTTGTCGCATGTAAACGATCAATTGCGTCTTCCCAAAAACCTTTGTAAACAAGATCATTCCAATCGGGAATAATATTTCCTAAAGGACAACCTTGATGACAAAAAGGAATCCCACAATCCATACAGCGAGCTGCCTGCTTATTAAGCTCAGAGGGTGGAAAATCTTCATATATCTCAATCCAATCGGTAACACGATTTTCTACCAAACGGCGTGAGGGAAGCTTTCGACCATATTCCATAAATCCAGTAGGTTTAGCCATGATTAGCCTCAACTGACAAATCTTGCGCTTGTTCTTCAAGCACCCTTCGATATTCTAGGGGCATTACTCGAACAAACTTCTTCAATGACGATGCCCAGTCTTTAAGTATTTGATCTGCAACCGAACTGTTGGTGCATTCTTTATGTCGCTCTATATATGATTTTAAAAATTGCTGATCATCAGTGGAAACAACCTCTTCTAAAGCAACCATTTCAGTGTTGCAGCGAATTGAAAAATCCCCTTCCTCATCGTATACGTAGGCAATACCACCACTCATACCAGCACCAAAATTACGCCCTGTTGCGCCTAAAACGATAACTCTGCCGCCGGTCATATATTCACAACAATGATCACCTGTACCTTCTACCACAGCAATTGCACCACTGTTACGCACACAAAATCTCTCTCCTACCAAACCACGTATAAAGACCTCACCACTAGTCGCACCATACAAAGCAACATTACCCGCTATAACATTTTCTTCAGGAATAAAGGAGCTTCCTTGCTGCGGGCGGAGGACAATATGTCCTCCAGATAAACCTTTTGCAAAATAATCGTTCGCATCACCATTTAAAGTAAAGGTCATACCTTTGGGGATAAATGCCCCAAAAGACTGCCCTGCTGATCCATTAAAACTAAATTGAATCGTATTCTCAGGAAGACCAGCCCTACCGTGTTTTCTCGTAACTTCACTACCTAAAATCGTCCCCACTACCCTATTTGTGTTGTTTATCTCAAAATTTCCTTCCACTCTTAGGGCATCATCGAGAGCTGGTACAGCTACCTTCAACAATTGCTGGTCTAGAGCCTTTGACAAGCCATGGTCTTGCTCCCTAACACGACGAGTGGCTATATCTGCAGAAACTTCAGGTCGATGCAAAATTGGAGAGATATCTACTCCTTTAGCCTTCCAATGATCGATAGCAGCTTTAGGATTAATTAGATCACTTCTACCTATTATGTCATCTAAGCTTCGATATCCTAAGTCGCTCAAAATCATCCTTACTTCCTCTGCAATGAAATGGAAGAAATTCACGATGTGATCAGCCTGCCCGTTAAACTTTTCTCTCAAAACAGGGTTTTGCGTTGCTATCCCAACTGGGCAAGTATCAAGATGACAAACTCGCATCATAATACAACCCATTACAACCAAAGGGGCCGTCGCAAAACCAAATTCTTCTGCCCCCAAAAGCGCACCAATAATCACATCTCTCCCGGTCTTCATTTGTCCATCAACTTGAACAACTATTCGATCACGCAAATTATTCAACACAAGCGTTTGTTGCGTCTCAGCTAGGCCTAATTCCCAAGGAACCCCCGCATGCTTGATGGAGGTTAATGGACTAGCCCCTGTACCTCCATCAAAACCACTAATTAAGACAACATCCGACTTTGCTTTAGCTACACCTGCAGCGACAGTACCTACACCCACCTCTGCTACTAACTTCACACTAATACGAGCACGGGGGTTCGAATTTTTAAGATCATGAATTAACTGTGCAAGATCCTCAATCGAGTAAATATCATGATGTGGAGGTGGACTAATTAACGCAACACCAGGAGTAGAATATCTAACCTCAGCAATCCAAGGCCATACTTTGTGTCCTGGAAGCTGACCTCCCTCTCCAGGTTTTGCTCCTTGAGCCATTTTGATTTGCAGCTCATCAGCATTGACAAGATATTCACTCGTAACACCAAATCGACCGGATGCAACTTGCTTAATTGCACTACGTCGTAAATCACCGTTTGCATCTGGTTCAAAACGCCTCGGATCCTCGCCTCCCTCACCCGTATTACTCTTTCCCCCAATCCTATTCATCGCAATAGCCAATGTTTCATGTGCTTCAGCACTAATTGAACCAAACGACATAGCTCCAGTTGCAAAACGTTTAAAAATTGATTCGACTGGCTCCACTTCTTCTATTGAAATAGGTTCCCGATCCGACTTAAGGTCCATCAGACCACGTAATGTAGACATTTTCTCAGCCTGACTATTCACCCCATCGGTATATTCACGAAAAATATTAAAGGCTCCGGAACGAGTAGAGTGTTGTAATTTAAAAATTGTGTCAGGATTAAAAAGATGGTTTTCACCATCAAAACGCCACTGATATTGACCTCCCCAAGAGACATGCTGCAATGAACCTTCTCGATCAGGCCAGGCAATCCTATGGTTTTTGAATACTTCTTCCTCTATCTCTTCAATTCCAATCCCGCTAATACGAGAAACCGTATTAGTAAAATAAGCCTCTATCAAATCTTGATTTAGACCAATAGCTTCATAAATCTGGGCGCCCCTATAACTTTGGACGGTTGAGATACCCATTTTGGACATCACTTTCACTACACCCTTTTTTAAAGCTTTTAGCAAATTCTCTACTGCTTCTTCACGTTTTATCGAGATAACTTCTTCAGTCACCATTTCATCAATTAAATCAATCGCAAGGTAAGGATTTATTGCATTCGCACCATATCCAATAAGCAACGCAAAATGATGCACTTCTCTCGGATCACCGCTTTCAACAATAATAGCCACCTTCGTTCGTAATTTTTCTCGCACTAGAAAATGATGTAACCCTGCGGTAGCCAATAATGCAGGAATTGGCATATTGTCTTTATCTACTCCACGGTCAGAAAGAATAAGTAAGTTGGCACCATCTGCTATTGCAGATTTTGCTTGCCTAAAAAGCTCATCTAACGCAGCTGTTAATCCACCCTTTTCATCAGTAACGGGCATAACCATTGGCAATACAGCACTATGAAAACCCTTCTTAGGGGTTTCTAAATTTTTTAACCGGCTAAGTCCGACATTACTAAGAAAAGGAGTTCGCAAAGCTATCATGTTATAGCCATCACCCAGATCAGCGGCCAGCAAATTACCCTCTGGACCCAACGTTGTTTCAACTGAAGTGACTAACTCTTCGCGCATAGCATCTAACGGAGGATTAGTAACTTGCGCAAAAAGTTGCTTAAAATAATTGTATAGAGATTGTGAACGATCAGACAAAACTGCAAGTGGAGTGTCGGAACCCATTGAACCAATAGCTTCCTGGCCTGCTAGGGCCATTGGAGCCAAATGATACTTCTGATCCTCGACTGAATAACCGAAGGCAATCTGTTGTTCTACTAGTGCTTGCCCATTAATAGGCGAACCAACTTCTCCAGGTTCTAAATCTTCAAGTTGCACAAGATTATTTTTTAACCACTCACTGTATGGTTTCTGCGATGCAAACCTTTCCTTTAGTTCAGCATCTTCGATAATTCGCCCTTCTTCCAAACTTACGAGGAACATACGCCCTGGCTCTAAGCGACCTTTTGTCAGTACCTCATCTGGTTGTACAGGTAAAACTCCAACTTCTGAGCCCATAATGACGAGACCATCTTTTGTGACAACATATCTAGACGGACGCAAACCATTACGGTCTAATACTGCACCTATCGTTTTTCCATCGGTAAAACCAACTGATGCTGGTCCATCCCAAGGCTCAGTAAGAAGACTGTGATACTCATAAAATGCTTTTTTTTGTTCGTCCATCGTTTCATGCCCACTCCATGCTTCTGGAATTAGCATCATCATCACATGTTCAATAGGGCGACCAGCAAGAGTTAAAAATTCAACGGCATTATCAAGGCAAGCGGTATCACTACCATCCTCATCGATGATTGGTAAAACTTTCTCTATATCTTCAAAATAAGGTGACTCAAAAAAAGCTTCCCTTGCCTTCATCCAATTTTTGTTCCCGCGCAAAGTGTTGATCTCACCGTTATGAACAATCGTGCGATACGGATGAGCCAACTTCCAAGATGGGAATGTATTTGTACTAAAGCGTGAGTGATACATAGCAAGTGCTGATTCCACACGCTCATCACCTAACTCGGGATAGTAATCTCCTAATTGATCCGGGGTAAGCATGCCTTTGTAAACAATCGTGCGCGAAGACAAGCTTGGGAAGTAATAAGAGTCAAGATTTCCTAAACCGCGCTTTTCTAGTTCAGATTCAAACCGTTTACGAATCACATACAGGCGCCTTTCAAAGGCATCTTGGGAATCAATATTTTTACTTCGCTCAACAAAAGGCATCGTGATTTCTGGCTCTGCAGCCAATGAAGAAGCGCCTAAAATTTTATTATTTCTCGCAGGGTATCTCCACCCTAGAATCTCTTGCCCTTCGTCTCTTACTATTTCCTCGAATAAAGCCTTCACTTTTTCATTCTGAGAATCTGTTCCTTTTGCAAAAAATAAACCTGCCGCGTAGAAGCCCACAGGTGGAAGCAGAATTTCTCCTTCAGCCATAACCTCACGATAGAATCGATCAGGCATTTGAATTAAAACACCTGCACCATCACCGGTATCCACCTCCGCACCCTGTGCACCTCTGTGGTTCAAATTACACAAGCATGAGAGGGCATTTTTTACAATTTCGTGTGATTGTTCACCACTTAACTGCACTAAAAACCCTATCCCGCATGAGTCGTGCTCAAAAACAGGATCATATAAGCCTTGTTTTTTTGGAAATCCTTGCAATCTATCGCTCACATAAACAGGGAAGCAAAAACGCCGCCTATCGGTGGCGCTTGAAAAATCCCACAATTGTTACAAAAAGTATATCAAATTGGGTCTGGATATGCGTATTTCTAAAAAATAACAACTTTCAACTAAGCCAAAACGTGTCCAGCGGTATACTTATGCAATGAGTAATGAAAAAGAATTTTGGAACGAAGAAACCCTGAAACCATTAGTCAGCAATCGTTCGGCAATCATGGGTGGTACAGCTTGGGCCGCATATGCCCCTGACCCGAGAAAACTCATTTCCTTCGCTGGCGGCATCCCCGACGTTCCTTCGCTACCAAACAACCTTATCCTAGATGCAACTGAACGTGCCCTCAAAAATAATCGAACTGAATCTTTGCAATACGGTGGCACACTAGGCCCAATTGCCTTACGAACTGCACTTGCCGAGCGTTCAGTACAAACAGAACAATTTGAAGTGCGAAGTGAACATGTAATTATTACCGGCGGTGCCGCTCAAGGAATTGGT
Organism: Dehalococcoidia bacterium; assembly: GCA_022451885.1. Classification (GTDB taxonomy): domain Bacteria; phylum Chloroflexota; class Dehalococcoidia; order Tepidiformales; family Tepidiformaceae; genus JAKUNN01. The sequence goes on from JAKUNN010000029.1 coordinate 33,556, forward strand.
CTTGTCTGCGATACATTATTAAACCCTGGTGACGTAGTACTCGTGGAAACACCCACTTTCCCAGGTACGATAAGAACTCTCAAATCATATGGTGTTGAGCTCATACCAATAGAGATGGACTCCGAAGGCGTTAAGCTAGCAGCCATTGAAGACGCATTAACTGCCTTAGAGAAAAAAGGTAAAAAACCGAAATTTCTTTACTGCATCCCTACTCATCAAAATCCAACGGGTAAAACTCTCTCTTTGGAAAGACGTAAGCAACTTTTAACTCTGTGTTCAGAACATCAATTACTTATTCTTGAAGATGACCCGTACGGAGAAATTTGGTTTGAAGAACCACCACCATCTCTTTTTTCCCTCTCTGAAGGAGGAACGATCAGAGTACTTACTTTCTCCAAAATTGTAGCAACCGGCCTACGTCTTGGATGGACCCTTGCGCCACCTGATCTTATTTCTCGTATGGCTGCACTTCGTTATGACATGGGTTCAAGTGTATTTCTTGGAAACATAGCCGCTGAATTAATACGAAGCAATCAATTGGAAAACCATATAAAGAATTTAAGAGGAATTTACTCAAGAAAATTAACGAAACTTGAGGAAGCATTGGAATTATATTGCGGTGAGCATGTACGTTGGGAACGTCCTGCAGGCGGATTTTTTCTTTGGCTTGAATTACTGAAAGGCCTCACAGCAGAGGCTGTAGTAACTGCGGCTAATGAAGAGGCAGTAATTGTTGGAAATGGAAACAACTTTAATGTCACTCCTTCAGATAGCAATGCGACTGAACATATTCGAATCGCCTTCAGTTATGTTCCAATTGAAGAAATTGAAGAAGGAATACATAGGTTAGGGGATGCAATGAAGAGAATCTTAGCCGAAAAGGGCAAGGGTAGTTAGGTCAATAATGCAGGTTACTCGGATAAATCCTGAGTGGATATGGAACCGTGCCTTACGCGTGAACATAACCGATACCTACATCAGTCATACTAGTACTGACAAAACAACGATACCTCACGAAAAGCCAGCCTTACACCGAACATTAATGCGTGAATTTGAAAAATTCTTAAAATCTACTGAATCTACTATTTTTCACGAAATAATTAAAGGAACCACCCCAGACAACCATGCCTTATATGCTAGCAAAACCTTTGTTACCCAACGCAAAAAGCTAATAATTGATTGGTATAATGCATATGGTCCATTACAAGTTGGTTTCGCCGCAAAATTACCGAATGAAATAGGTGTTACCAGAGACAAAGAACGGCCACGCCGAAATCGCATAGACGTATTTATGGAAGAAGCTGGCGCAGTATGGTGGGTGGTTAATGTTCTGGACAGGATCGGCGGAATCGGAGCATACCGTGATTGTCTCGCAATCAAACCTAAAGAAACAAGCGTCACAACTGCTAACTCCCTAACTATAGAAGTACCCAACCCAATGCTAACTAACATCAATTGGGGAGCTGCTGAAGCAGCTCGGAAAGGTGAAGGCGTAGGGCAAATATTGCAAGAAGGCAATAAAAACATTGCCAGTCCTACTTGGCAAGTACCGTACAGCTCTCTACTTAAATGGGTGATTGAGTATATAAATCAATATCTTAAGGAGAACACTTATTTCACCAATGAAAATCCTTGGGATGTGACAAGGAACAGCTTTGGAAAAAAAGATATTGCTAACGCTAATAAAACAACAGGCCACCGAATTACTACAGTTGCTGCACCACGTAATCTCAGTGGTTATATATGGTTACTTATCCAACAACAACTCGAAAAAACTCCAAATATTGACTATTATCCCTGCCGAAACTTTGAGAACTGTGCTCAGGAGTTAGTAGGAACTAGTGCTATATCTAGACGAAAGTGGTGTAGCGATGCTTGTCGACTAACCAGCGATCGGGAAAATAAACAAACTAAATAAATATTTTTCAGACAAATAAAGCTATTTACAAGAAACTACACAGTAACGCGGGCCGATATAGCTAAATCATAGTAGGCTTCAAATGAGATCGAACTGAGGGAATTCTTATGCCATTTGACACTCGTCATCAAAGCCGAACATTAGTAGATGGTCCAGGACGTGCACCTGCACGTTCTTATTTTAAGTCTGTAGGGCTTAACTCTGAAGATTTAGCAAAACCACTGGTAATGGTTGCACACTCCTGGATAGGCACAATGCCCTGTAACTTGAGTCAAAGAGAGTTAGCGCAACAGGTTATGGATGGTATTCGAGAGGCAGGTGGAACACCTTTCGAAGTAAATACTATTGCGATTAGTGATGGGATTTCAATGGGAACAGAAGGCATGAAGGCATCGTTGATCAGTAGAGAAATGGTTGCAGATTCGATTGAACTTTGTGGCGTAGGTTACTCATTTGATGCTGCAGTTGTGATAGTTGGTTGCGACAAAACTATCCCAGGCGGAGTGATGGGGCTATCGAGGTTAAATATACCTGGGTTGGTCTTATACAGTGGTTCAATAGCCCCAGGCGTTTACCAAGGTAAAGACGTGACAATACAAGATGTTTTTGAGGCTGTTGGCCAGCATGCCGCAGGAAATTTATCGGACGAAGAACTTGAAGAATTAGAAAATGTTGCCTGTCCAGGCGCTGGAGCCTGCGGTGCACAATATACGGCTAACACTATGGCAACGGCTATTGAATTTCTTGGTATTTCGCCTATGGGAAGTGCTTCACCTGGTGCCACTGATCCGCGCAAAAACTCTATAGGTTTTGACTCCGGAAAACTAGTAATGGAAGTCCTAGAGCGTGGTCAAAGGCCAAAGGATATCCTAACGAGAAATGCGTTTGAAAATGCGATCATGTGTGCAACCTCGACTGGTGGTTCCACCAACTCAGTACTTCACTTGTTGGCGATGGCAAGTGAGGTAAACGTACCTTTAAAAATAGATGATTTTGATTTAGTGAGTCAGCAAACACCCCTAATTGGAGATTTAAGACCAGGTGGTAAATATGTAGCTCTAGATATGGATCAGGCGGGGGGAACTCCCTTACTTGCAAAGCGTCTATTAGAGGCAGGAATACTCCATGGTGAAGAAATGACTGTCACAGGAAAAACTCTAGGTGAAGAGGCATCGGAAGCAACTGAAACTATAGGGCAAGATGTTATTAGGAGTTTAGATCGACCACTAAAATCAACAGGGGGGTTAGTAATATTACGAGGCAACCTTGCACCTGATGGATGCGTAATAAAAGTTGCCGGACATGAAAGATTAAAACATAGGGGTCCAGCAAGGGTTTTCAATTGCGAAGAAGACGCATTTAAAGCTGTTGTTGAACAAACAATCCAGTCTGGAGATGTTCTGGTTATCCGCTATGAAGGACCTAAAGGTGGCCCTGGTATGCGTGAAATGCTAGGAGTCACAGCTGCGTTGGTTGGTGAAGGTCTTGGAGAGGAGGTAGCGCTTTTAACCGATGGGCGGTTTAGTGGTGCTACACACGGATTGATGGCTGGACACGTTGCTCCTGAGGCAGCAGTAGGAGGACCTATTGCTGTAGTAGAGGATGGCGACATAGTGAACTTCGATATAGAAAAACGTGAGTTGAATGTCGAACTAGATGATCTTGAAATAGAAAACAGGTTACAGAAATGGAACGCACCTAAGCCTAGATATGAAAAAGGAGCCTTTGCAAAATATGCACAAACAGTTTCAAGTGCAGCAGATGGAGCAGTCACGCATCCAGTTCAAAAAACCTAATACGCATGCAAGAAACACGTGCAGATATAGCAATAATTGGTGGTGGAATTATAGGGGCATCAGCTCTCTTTTTTCTAGCAAAAAAAGGATTAAAACCATTATTACTTGAAGCTAAATCAATAGCTCATGGGGCTAGTGGGAAAGCTGGTGGCATTTTGACACCATTTGCTCCCAGTGAAACACCAGAGATTAAAGAACTTCTAGGGAAAAGCCTACAAATACATGACAATTTAGCTAAAGAATTTGATGGAGAAAACCAGTATGCGTACGAAAAATACAGAGCACTTACAATTGCCACTACTTTAGATGAAGTAAATCAACTCCGCGAAACACGTCTTAATTCAGAATCACAATGGCTTAAAAATGAGGAAATCCTGCAGGAAAAAGGTTGGATCAACAAGGAAACATATGGTGGGATCTGCTTTACAAATTATCAATTAGATCCAGAAGCATTTACGAAAAAGCTTGTAGCTGAGTCACTTAAAATGGGAGCACGGTTAGAACTGGGGCGAGTTATAAACTTGCTGAAAAATAAGGATCGTATCGAAGGTTTAGAAACTAAATCAGGAATTATCCGAACTGAAAAAGTTATTTTCACTATGGGCCCCTGGACAATGAATCTAGAGAAGTGGTTAGGGATTAAAATCCCTGTCATTCCCCTTAAAGGTGAAATTTTGCGCATGCAGATCCCCAACACACCAGCAGGTGGATTTTCAGATATTCAGGGGAATTATGTTTTGACTCGACCCAACGGAATTGTCTTTGCCGGTACTACAGAGGATTATGCTGGATTTGATACGCATCCTACTCAAAATGGAAAAGATCGAATATTGAAATCACTTTCACGGTATACAGACCATTTAAAGGATGGTGCAATAGTGGATCATACTGCTTGTTTAAGGCCATTAAGTGCTGATGGTCTGCCTTTTATCGATCAAATACCAAATATTAATGGTGCGTATATAGCAACCGGACATGGACGAAAGGGAATAGCCTTAGGACCTGCAACTGGAGAGTCAATTAGTGAACTTGTGACAACAGGACGGTCTACTTCTCTAGATAATTTTCGACTAGATAGACCAATTAAAACGATTAAACCTAAGCATCCAGCAAACGTTCACGAACTTCAGCAAGACGCTTAATTGACTCGAGAGCAGATCGTTGATCCTGAACAATATTTCTAACAATTACATCTGTGTATCCAACTTCCGCTAACTTTTGAAATTCGTCTGCCACAGTTTTTGGATCACCAATCGCTAAAGCACTAGGATCAATCCCGCGATAGCCTTTATTTAAAACTGGAGCAGTGGTTTCCATCGCTTCTTCATCATTCTTACCCACATAAACATCCCTCCTTATCGCAACAGTTTCCCTGTTTTTCCCATAAACTACACATTTCTCTGCATATTCAGCAGAAAATGCAGAAGCCTCTTTTAATGTAAGTCCAGGGCTCCCTAGCCATCCATCAGATATTCTTGCTGCACGATCTAGTGCCACACTGGAATTTGCACCTATCCAAACCGAAATTCTTTCTTCAGGTACGGGAGATATCTCAGCATCTTTAAAAGTCCAACGACCATCACTACTAACTTTCTCCCCATCCCACAATCGACGCATAATCTCTAAACTTTGTTCAAACCGAGAGGGTCTTTGGTTAACTGGTACACCCAAAGCAGGAAACTGCCGATCATCCGGCCCAACTGCACATTGCAATATAAAGGGCCCTTTATGAATAGCTGCTAGCGTTCCAATTTGTTCAGCCAACAGTACAGGGTGCCAAAGAGGTAATAAGAAGAGAGCTCCTGCAGGCCTAGTATCCCATTCGGCAAGAATTCTACCCAAAATTGGGACATTTTGAAAATACGACATCGGACTCGTACTGTGATGGTCTCCCACAAACAAACTATCTAACCCTGCATCGGCCGCCGCTGCACAGCGCTCAATTATCATTTGCGCCCCTGCACGAGCTTTATATCCAAATAATGCAGTAGTAAGTGAAATACCTATTCTCATCCAGTTCCTCTTATTTAGGAGATGACTGTATTAAGTATGGCTCCCCGGCGAGGACTCGAACCTCGAACCTAGCGGTTAACAGCCGCTCGCTCTACCATTGAGCTACCGGGGAACTACTCAGTTTTAGCCCCAAGTATTCATTAGCGCAAGCCTAACCTCTTTTTAGGACAGACAGATACCTCATATTTACTTCATGAATAGGTTAAAAAATCTATCCTTATGTTAGTAAAAAAGATGAATGCTGGCGCATAGTTCACAAAATACGTTATGCTCGATATACCCTTTAAAACGGTCCTGTGAGGCCGAGAAGGGAGGCATAGTGATATTAAGATCTCTCTCTAACTTTTTGTTTCCTCTTCAAATCTTTTATTTTCAAAAAAATCACTTCCTCTGTGACATGAAAGGACAACACTTTTTATGCCAGTAATCGTTGTCCAAGAAAATATAGAAATTGAACGAACTATCCGCAGACTTGCGCATGAAATCATTGAAAATAATCAAGGCACTTCCGAACTTATTCTAGTTGGAATTCTTACACGTGGAGCAACTCTTGCAAAGCGCATCGCGACAGAAATTGAAAACTTTGAGGGTGTTGAAATACCCACAGGTTCCCTCGATATTGTTCTCCATCGTGATGACCTCAATACTTCTGGGCCTGCGCCACGGCTACAAAGGAGCACTATCCCCAGAGACTTAGCGGGTACGACAGTCGTACTAGTTGATGATGTGCTTTATACAGGACGCACTTGCCGCGCTGCACTTGATGCCTTGATGGATTATGGGCGTCCTGCCTCTGTCCGTCTTGCGGTCTATATTGATCGTGGTCATCGGGAATTACCTATCAGACCTGATTTTGTCGGTCGCAATATTCCTACAGCTCCCAATCAATCAATTCTTGTTGAATTAAATGAGGTTGATGGAATTGACAGAGTTTCAATAATCGATGAGGAGCTGTCATGACTACTCGATCTAAATTAACTAACGCAGAAAAGCACACTCAGCTTGAACAAAAAATTTGGTCTCGTAAAGATTTGCTTGATACCACAGATTTAAAGCAAGAAGAATACGATCTCATATTTGAAACAGCTGAGGCTATGCTCGAAGTTCGGGAGCGTCCCGTAGCACGTACAACCACATTAAGAGGAATAACATTAGCAACCCTTTTTTATGAAAATAGCACTAGAACTCGTGCAAGCTTTGAACTTGCAGGAAAGGCGCTCGGCGCAGATGTGGTCAATCTTGCCGCATCACAAAGCAGTGTGGAAAAAGGTGAATCCTTAATAGATACCGTCCGTACACTTGAAGCAATCGGTACAGATCTCCTTGTACTTAGGCACCCCCTTTCGGGAGCATCTGAACTAGCAAGTAAATATACAAACGCGAGTGTAATTAATGCTGGCGATGGTATGCACGCACATCCAACGCAAGCACTTCTCGACCTATTTACGATCAAACAACATCTCAAGACAATAGCTGGAAGAAAAATAGCTATTGTCGGAGACGTTTTACATAGTCGTGTTGCGCGATCCAATATTTGGGCGTTACAAACACTTGGTGCAGAAATTGCAATTTGTGGTCCTGCGACTTTGTTACCAAAGCATTTCGATGAACTAAAAAAAGAAGGCAGCAGTATCTTTGTCTCTACACAATTACAGCCTGCGCTTAAAAATGCCGACGTTGTAATAACGCTAAGATTACAAAAAGAACGCCAGAGTACCGGCATAATCCCTTCACTTAGTGAATACATTAAAAATTACCAAATAAATAGAGAAACTATCGCGTTTGCAAATCCTAATGCAATAGTTATGCATCCAGGCCCAGTAAATCTTGGGCTTGAGATAACTCAAGAAATCGCGCAAGGACATCAGTCTGTAATCAACTCACAAGTAGCTAATGGGGTCTCCGTAAGGATGGCTTTATTATATTTACTTG